>JAZDIG010000134.1:0-7118 GCA_043805105.1 Candidatus Glassiibacteriota bacterium
CATATCTTCCAGTTCGACATCGACAGGCGGAAATCGCGCGATCTGGGCCGGGTCAATAACTGGGACATTAACCGGATGATCGCCATGGACGACAAGGGCAACGTCTACGGCACCAGCGACAACCACTGGCTCTGGAAGTACAACGTGGCCGCGGACCGGCTGGTCGAGCTGCCGCTGCAGGTACCGAACGACCCCACGATCAGGCTCAATTACGACAACGGCCATCCCGCGCTGGACCGCAGGCAGAACTGGCGCTACGCCGAATGGGATCCGGTCGGCCGGAAGATTTACGGTCTCGAGTGCGGACGGTCGCTGCTGTTCGAATTCGACCCGGCGGCCGGAGCTTACGGCAGCATCCGCCTTCTGGCTGACATGGCGCTCGACGTTCACCGGCGCGAGAACCGCTTCCCTTACGCCACTCTCGCCGTGGGAGTCAATCCCGGTAAGGCGATCTATTACGCCATCGTCAGCCGCGCCTTCGATTACGGCGCCCAGGACCAGGAAACCGAGGCCCTGACGCGGACCTTCCTCCAGCGTTACGATCTGCAAAAGGGAGAAAAGGAAACGCTGGGGGCGATGTTCTCCCAGGACGGCCGCCTCGTGCTGGGCCTGGAAGGCTGCGAAGTGGCGCCCGACGGCAAGGTGTATTTCTGCGGCGCGATCGAGGAAAAAAATCCGGACAAAATAGCTGGCCGGGCCGCCGGCGAGGACCCCTACAGCCTGCAGCTCATGGTCTGGGACCCGGCCACGGTTTCAGCCGCCAAATAAACTTTCAACCGACCTCGCGACAACAGGGGTGAAGATGGCCAGAATGACTGCCGGTATAATACTCACAGTGTGCATACTTTCGGTGGTTCCCCCCTCCGGCCTGCGGGCGCAACAGAGCCTGACGACCAACAAGCAGCGCATCGATTTCCGCGACCTGGGCCAGCGCGGCAGTAACCTCATCGAGCCGGACGACAGCAAGATCACGAGCCTGGTCACCGACCCGGTCAGCGGACGGATTTACGGCGCCACCAGCGGCAAGCGCTCGCAGATTTTCGCCTTCGAGCCCTCCACCAACCACCTGCGGCCGCTGGGCGTGCTCCCGCAAGCCGAGGGTGTCCACAATGCGGCGGCCGCCGCCCCGGACGGAACGATCTTCTTCGGTACCGGCCGCGACCTGAGCGCCGACCCGGAGATCTCCGCGGACTGGGGCCGCGAGCTGGGGCACATGCACATCTCCAAAAAGTTGTGGGCCGATCTCGAAGCCTCCTACTCCGGCTATCCCGGCGGCCACATCTACCGCTGGGACCCCTCGGGCTGGGACCGCGCCCGCTACGCGGCCAACCAGAACGCCCAGGTGCAGGACCTGGGAGTACCGGTGGCCGGGGAGGGGATCTACTGCCTGGAGCTATCCGCGGATGCGAAGAAGCTTTACGGGGTGACTTACCCGCACGGCCGGTTCTTCGTCTTCGACTTCGCCACCCGTCAGGCCAAAGTGGCGGGGGACACCTGGGCGGACGTGATATTCGCCGGGCCCACCCCCGGCCTGCGCTCTCTGCCCGGCGACCTTGTGCTGGACGGCCGCGGCCGCTGCTACTTCACCAGCGACAGCGGTTGGATCGGCTACTATGACCCGGAAAGCGGGAAGCTGGTTAAAACCGGCGCCCGGCTTCCCGGCGAGTTTTATCTCCTGCACAACAATTTCGATATTTATCACCCGGTAGTGGAATGCTGGACAAAGAGCGGGCGGAATGAAATTTACGGCGGGACCAACGACGGTTTCCTGTTCCGCTTCGAGCCGGGGCCGGAAAGAGTGACCAACCTGGGTAAGGTGCGGATCACCCGGCAGCTGCGGGCGCTGGCGGCCGCAGCGGACGGCCGGATCTACGGCGTGGCCGGGGAGAACAAGGTGGGCTGCACGCTGTTCAATTTCGATCCGGTCACCGGCGGTTTCACCCACTACGGGCCGCTGGAGGTGGACGAATCGCCCTACTACGCCTGGAATCCCGCTCGATTCGGCGCCCTGGCTGCCGGCCTGGACGGGACAATCTACCTGGGCGAGGAAGACCGCCGGGGGCATCTGTTTATCGTGGTGCCCCTGCTGCGCCAGGTGGGATACTGAAAAGTTTTCGAACTTAGGACTACGAGCCGGTTTCGGCCGGGCTTTCCACGGCCGGGATCGGCTCGTGCGATTTCCTGCCGTAGACCTTGGAGTAGGCCTTCCCGTTCGGGCAGATTCTGCCTTCCACTTTCAGGACGAACCAGAATATCAGCCCCCGCTGCTTTCTCCTGGCGTAGCTGCAGACCGGGCAGGCCAGGCAGAGTGCGGCCAGTTTGCGGTCCAGATCGGTAATCTGGATTTCTGTGCCTTCCATAGTCATTGCCTCCTTCTGCTTTTCTCCCTTGCCGGCTTTTCCCGGCTTTTATTTAAAGTGGGTACGAATTGTCTCGTCTCTTACGATTTAACTACGCTGTGCATTGTTCCACAACGGCGAAATCAACGGGAACCGGCATACAGCTAAAAAGCCCGGCGGGGCCGTCCCGCCGGGCTTTTGCCTTGGGAAAGCCGAGGCTTACAGTTCCCGGGCGCGGATGTTGCGGAAGTGTACGCTGCCGCCGCCTTCGTGGTTCTGCAGGCCGACATAGCCCTTGGGTGAATGGCTTTTCACTTTGCCGGCAGGCTGAGCGTTCCAGTCGTTGACCAGTACGCCGTTGAGCTCGATCTTATAGTTGCTGCCCTTGAGCGTGATCTTATAGTGGTTCCACTGGTTAGCCCCCTTGGAGGCCAGTTTAGTCGGCTGATTGGCATCGTAGACCGCGCCGGTGGCGTGCTTCATGGTCGGGTCCATCGGCGCCGCGCCTTCGTGCATCGCGTGCTTTATGCCCTCTTTCAGAGCCGCATCGTAAATCTGGATTTCAAAGCAGTCGAAAATGTAATCGTCGCTGGTGGGAACGTAGGGGACGCGCACGAAAATGCCGCTGTTGGTGTCGTCCGTGTCGCACATGAAATCCAGCTCAAGCTCGAAATCGGCGAACTGCCTGGGGCTGTACCAGAACAGGCCCATACCGCCGTGGGCCGTGAGGATACCGGCATCTTCATCCAGGGTGAAATAGCCGGGACCGTAATGGTTCCAGCCTTTCTTGGTATACTTGCCGCTGTCGTTTTTCGAAAGCAGATCGATCCAGCCGCCGGTTTGGGTGTAAGCCGTTGCGAAAGTGAAAGCCAGGCCCAGGCCGACCGCCAGGCTGATTCGTTTCAGGGTACCGTAAGTCATTGAAGTTCCTCCGGTTTGAGAGTTCGGTCAACTGCTGGAGCGCTAAGATTGATTATCCTTCAGCCATTCCTGGTAGAGTCGCTCAGTCATTTCGGCATCGAGTTTATCCGTGGCGATCAGGACCCGGTAACGCAGAGTGGTCGATTCACCCGGCTGCAGGGTGAAATTTAACTCGGTCTCATTTTTGTTGAAAGCCTTAAAGCCGAACATATTAGCGCTGAACAGGCCGTAACCCCGCGCGTGCCAGTGAGTGGGGTAGCCGACATTATCCGGGTAGTCGAAAATGGCGATAGTCGCGCCCCGGCCCTCCACCGTGCCCCGCAGGATACACCACTTGGCGCGGGTGCCCCAGACCCCTTTTTCATCCACCTTGCCTTCGCTGGAAAGGTAGCTGCCCTCCACGCCGGTATTGTCCAGCGCCGCCACTTCGGTCACTTCCCCACTGGCATCGACGTAACGAATCGGCTCAGTGGACGGCTCTTCCAGGCCCCGGGTGACCCGGATGGCGAAAGCCCCCTCCTTGGTGTCGTTAAAGACGATTTTCTGCGCGGCGGTGAGAGTCATCACCCGGTCGATAATCCGCAATCCCGGAGCCGCCCTGAAATAGATCCGGTCCTTTTCGGTCAGCATGAGGTCATCCGACGGGCCCAGCCAGTCCAGTGTAACGTCGATCCAGCCTTTGCCGGGTCCGCTCTGCATACCGTCCAGCGACTTGTGCCTGATCTGGCCGAAACGGCCCCTGGAGTGGTTTACCGAATCGCTGTTGCCCCAGAAATCGACTCCGTTGACATCGCCGAAGTTAAACCAGCAGGAAACCTGGTGCGGGTGGTCCACCCTTTCACCCGTCACCATCTTGACCGGATACCCGCGGCTCACCGTCCGGCCATCGGCGGTGCGCAGAGGGTAGAGCACCGGTTTGTACTGCTTGTCCCAGTAGCAGTACGAGGTGAACGGCTGCCCGTCCACGGTGACGTCAACCTGCTGCGCCGGTTCATTCAGTGTAAGCGTTACCTGCGGCATGGCTTGGTTTTCCTTGGCCGTGGAACCGGCCGGGGCAGGCTGCCCGCCTTCCGGGCCGGGAGCACAGGCGAATGTCAGCACAATCAGACCGGGAAGAATCATCGAGAGGTTCATCTGGCCCACCGTTCGGTTGATGAGTGAGAAGATAAAAACCGGAAAAAATTTCAGCAAGCCAGCCTGCGGCGAAAAAAACGGGCCACCCTCACACCGACCGCCATCGGGACAGGTTTGTTCAAGCCCAATTTACCATCCGTCTCGAAGGGAAGTCAAGCGTACCGGGCCACAGCGGTAACTCCGACCGGACTACCACGGGAAGGGCCTGGCGAAGCCGGCGAGGTGCTTGCGGGTGGCGGCGCGGTATTTGAGCGTCCAGGGGTCATCAGAATCGCACAGCAGCAGGGTCGGCTCCTCCAGCAGCCAGTCCCACACGTGCCGCACGAAAACCCGGGCCCGCATCAGAGTGACCTCGGCCATGCAGATTTTCCTCGTGCGGAAAATGTCCGTCTTGTAAAAACGTCGCTCGAGCTTCGAGCCAGGATGGGTATAAAAGTCGCGCGGGCCGGTGGGACTGCCGGTGACAGTGACTATCCTGACATCCCGGTTTTCGTCCAGTATCAGGCATTCGCTGGTCTCCAGGTACGGCAGCCCCATCCAGCCTTCCACGCAGTGCACCATGGTGCAGGTGTTGAGGTAGGTGCCGAGCATCAGGATCCAGCCGTCGCGGTCGAGCAGCTTGCCCCAGGGACTGTGGCGGCCGAAAGTGGTGGTCTGGTCCCAGCGGTGGCCCTCGGCGAATTCAGCCGCCCCTTGTCCCAGGGCGGCCAGGCTGTGCGATGGATGGTCGCTGCGCTTTACTCCGCGCTGTTCCAGGAAGTAGTTGGTGATGTCACCCACCCGGGAGGGTGCAAGCTTCCTGTCCCAGGCGTAGCCGGTGGGCCCCACGCTGCTTTTGACGAAGCACGAAGAAAGAGTGGGCAGCACGATCAGGCCCTCGGCCCCGACCACCTCCCGGAGGGCCTCGATCACAAAAGGCATGCCCATCCGCGGCAGTTCGAGCAGTTGCCGGGCTGGAGCCAGGTCCTTGAGGGAGCTGTGCATCAGCACAGTGTCGCCCCGGCCCAGACCGAGTTCCCGCAGACCGTCGGCAACCAGCTCTCTGGTAAAGGGTGGAAACTCTTTCTTCTGCCTGCCAATGGCCATGAGTGCCCCTTTGCGGTAAAAGTCACCGAACCGCCGATGGTTGACGGCCGTGCCGGCCCGCCCCCGCGCAGAGCCCGGGAATCTCTCCCGAGCTGTGCCTGCTCCCGGATGCCGGTCACTCCCGGGTCAATCCAGGTACTTCAGGATGAACTCCGCCGCCGGCTTGACCGCCTGGACCTGCACCGCCGCCTCCTCGTCCATCTCGATCTCGAATTCCAGGTTGAACCCGGCCACCAGCTTGATCGAGTCGATCGATTCGGCGCCCAGGTCATAGGCGAACTGGCTGGTTTCCGAAATTTCGGATTCATCGAGGTTGAGCACTTCGGCGGTGACTTTCTTCACCCGCGCCAGGACTTCGGCGTAGTCTGCCATCTCATTCTCCATCGTTCGTTGATGTATTCAGGACTTGAGCAATTTCCTGCGGTCGCGCCTGACCGCCTTGTCGCGTTCGGGTTTGGTGAGCTGATGGAGATATTCGAGGAGCCTGCGGTCGGCTTCGCTCAGCTCCTTTTTGCGTCGGCCCATCGCCAATCGGGCGGTCTCCATCAGCTTGCCGAAGCCGAATCCTGAGCTGACTGCTCCTTCCAGAAACCAGGCGAAGGACGGGATGTACTTGGGCAGCACCTTGCCGTTGCCCATCAGCAGCGTCATTATCCCGATATTGGAGCCGGTGTTCAACAGGGTGCCGATACTGGTCTTGGTGTGGTCGCCGATAAAGCTGCCGACCTTGGTGCCGCCGGTATCGGTGTAGCTCCACTTGCCGTCCCGGTCCGGCATGTACATTTCCACCGTGCCGTAGTTGTTCTTCAGGTCGCTGTTGGTGGTCAGGGCGCCCAGGTTCACCCATTCGCCCACGTAGGCGTGGCCCAGGAAGCCGTCGTGGCATTTGTTCGAATAGCCGTGAATGATACTTTCCTCCACTTCGCCGCCGATTCGGCAGGACGGCCCGAAAGAACAGCCCTCGCGGATGTTGCCCCGCAGGATATGGGTGTCCGGACCGATATAGCAGGGACCCTCGATCCGGCTGTGCGGGAAAACCAGCGCGCCTTTTTCGATGGTTACCGGCCCATGGTGGGTGTCGATCACCACCTGCGGATGGATTTCAGCCTCGGGGGCCACGTAGAGCCGGTGGGCCGGGCCGTAGATCGTGACCGTGTCATGGAAAAATCCCAGGATGCCGCGCCGGTCTGCCAGCTTGAAGTCGCTGGCGATCGCCTGGCCGTTGTACTGAATCAGTTCCCACTGGTAGCGGATCAGGGTCAGATCGACGTTTTCACGGTTGGGTATTTTTTCACTCAAGGCGGCCAGGAAGCCGAAAATGTCCTCGCCCGGCAGGTTCACCGCCGAGGATTTCGTGATCCGCGCGTAGAGCAGTTCGCCGTCCGGACTGAATCCGGCCACCTCCTCGCCCTCCGTTTCCAGCATCCATTCGCCCGCCAGAAGCTGGCCGTTTATGATCAGCAGGTCGTCTTCCAGGGTGGCGAGGTCGTTGACCGCGGCCCCTTCCGGGGCGCGGGTGGAAAAGGTTTCCGCCAGGTAATCGCGGCAGAAGAAGGAGACCGGCAGGCCGGGATGGTTGCGGAGGATTTTTTCGTAGAGCGGGCCGTGGCCGCAGCGCAGCTCGAACGTGGGCCTCAG
>JAZDIG010000135.1:0-2674 GCA_043805105.1 Candidatus Glassiibacteriota bacterium
GCGAGACGAATTCCTGCGGCTTTTCCCAGGCCACTCCCCGCTCCCCGGCCGCCTGGACCACGGCCCGGGCTAGCGGGTGTTCTGAGCCGGATTCCACGGCTGCGGCCTGGGCCAGTACCTGTCTTTCGTCCTCGCCCTCCACTGCCAGCAGGTCCGCCAGCCGGGGCCGGCCGACAGTGAGCGTGCCGGTCTTGTCGAAAATTATCGTATCCACCCGGTGGATGTTTTCGATTGCCGCCGCGTTCTTGAAGAGTATCCCCTGGCGCGCGCCGATCCCGCCGGCCACCATCACGGCAATCGGCGTGGCCAACCCAAGAGCGCAGGGGCAGGCGATCACCAGTACCGCCACCATCCGCACGAGGGCCGGCGCGAATTCGCCGCCGAAATACCACCAGAGCCCTAACACGCAGGCCGCTATTACGATGATCGCCGGCACGAACCAGGCCGATACGCGGTCGGTCAGGCGCTGGATCGGAGCCTTGTGCGCCTGCGCCTCGGTCACCAGCCGGACTATCCGCGCCAGCACCGTGTCGCTGCCTACGCCGGTGGCCCGCACTTCCAACAGCCCGCTGCCGTTGATCGTGCCGCCGAACACCTTGTCGCCCTTTTGTTTGTCCACCGGCATGGATTCGCCGGTGAGCAGGCTTTCGTCCACCGTGCTCGCGCCCTCGGTCACTTCCCCATCCACCGGGACCCTGCCGCCGGGCCGGACCCTGAGCCGGTCGCCCTGCTTCACCAGCCTCACCGGCACTTCCCTTTCGTTGCCGTCGGCGGCCACGATCACGGCGGTTTCGGGGGCGAGGTCCATCAGGGCGCGGATCGCGCGGGAGGCCCGGCCTTTGGCTCGCGCCTCCAGGAGCTTGCCCAGGCTGATCAGGGTGATGATCATCGCGGAGGTTTCGAAGTAGACGTGCGGGCCGATATGCTCCGGGAAGAGCAGGACTGTCAGTGAGTAAAAGAAGGCCACGGAGGAGCCCAGGGCCACCAGGACGTCCATGTTGGCGCTGCCTGCGGCCAGACTGCGTATCCCGCCCTGGTAGAAAGTCAGGCCGGTGTAGAATTGGACCGGCGCGGCCAGGGCGAACAGGAGCCAGCCGTACCAGGCCCGGGAAGAGACCCCGGCCAACAGGCCGCTGTCACCACACATGCTCAGCACGAATAAAGGGACCGTGCAGACGATTCCGGCCACAAGCTCCCGGCGGCGCGCCGCCTGTTCCCGTTCGCGGGCGGCCTGTTCGACGTCGGGCTGTCCCTCTTCGCTC
This sequence comes from Candidatus Glassiibacteriota bacterium, assembly GCA_043805105.1. Lineage (GTDB taxonomy): Bacteria > Gemmatimonadota > Glassbacteria > GWA2-58-10 > GWA2-58-10 > JAZDIG01. The sequence continues at coordinate 1,263 of JAZDIG010000135.1, forward strand.
CCGGGCTGCACAAACACCGCCTGGTAGCCGGCCGCTTCCACCGCAGCCGCGATCTGTTCCAGGCCGGCGGAGGAATCTGTGAGCCTGACCGAGGCGCTTTCAGTCGCCAGGTTGACATTAACCTCTTCCACGCCGGGAACTTTCGTCCGGATCGCCCGTTCCACGTTCGTGGCGCAGTTGGCGCAGTGCATGCCGATTATCGGGATTGTATAATCTCGAGTTTCCACATTCATCTCCCCTGAACCATTATACCAGACCCGACTCCACTTGTGCCGGCCCGGATGATAGTCTAATTCCGGATCGAGGCTTTGTAACCGGCAGCACTTATCGCTTTTACGATCGAGCCGGCATCCGTCTTTCCCGGTTCGAAACTTACTGCGACGCGGCCGGTCCCCAGATCGATATCCACTTCCCGGACACCCTCATTGTTTTCCAGCACGGCCCGCCTGACCGCGTTGACACACCCCTGGCAGTGCATTCCCTCCACCTCGAGCAGCAATTGTTCCGCCATCCTGTTCCTCCCCCGGCTCTTCGATTCCCAATCAGTTTCAGCCAAAGCGAAATACGATAGCTGATAAACTAATATTGACATCAGGGGAAAAAAGCAAAGCCTCCGCATCTGAAAAATACGGAGGCTTGGCGTTCAATCTTGATCAGAATGCCGGATCTTCAATCCCGGTCAACTGGCTTTGCTGAGATTCGCGTTGACCTTGTCCCAGTTGATCACGTTGAAAAAGTTCGCGATGTATTCCGGCCGGCGGTTCTGGTACTTGAGGTAATAGGCGTGCTCCCAGACGTCGATTCCCAGGATCGGAGTCTTGCCCTGTGACAGCGGGTTGTCCTGGTTCGGCGTGGCCAGCACTTCCAGCTTGCCGCCCGAAACCGCGAGCCAGGCCCAGCCGCTGCCGAACTGGCCGGCGGCGGCGGCGGTGAACTTTTCCTTGAAAGAATCGAAGGTGCCGAACGCGGAATTTATCGCGCTCAGAACCGCGCCGCCCGGCTCGACGCCTTTCTTGAGCGTGGGCCAGAAAAGAGAATGGTTGGCGTGGCCGCCGCCGTGGTTACGCACCGCGGTGCGGATATTCTCCGGCACGCTGTTCAGGCCGCGCAGGAGGTCTTCCGCGTTCTTGCTCTGCAGGTCGGCATGGCCCTCCAGGGCGGCGTTCAGCTTGTCGATGTAGGCCTGGTGATGCTTGGTGTAGTGGATCTCCATCGTCTTGGCATCGATAAAAGGCTCGAGTGCATCGTAGGAGTAGCCGAGCTCCGGCAAAGTGGCCTTGGACATTGTAACACTCCCTTCCTTCGCGTTGGTCTGGTCGTTAGCTCCGGCCGCAGCCCAGCCGGAATTGACGAACTGCACGACTGCGGCGGCTGCCACCGCGCCCCTGCCTGCATCCTTCAGAAACCTGCGA
>JAZDIG010000136.1:0-10371 GCA_043805105.1 Candidatus Glassiibacteriota bacterium
GGTGCTGGACCTCGAACCGAAAGACCCCGGAGCGCATTACAAGAGCCTGCGCGCCTGGGTGGACAGCCGGACTTTCGCCACCCGCAGCTTGCGCTACATCGACGAGAGCGGCAATTTCAACACGTTCGACCTGGGCCTGACTGCGGAAAACGCGAAGATCGACCCCGGCCGGTTCAGCTTCACTCCCCCGCCCGGCACCCAGATACTCGATGCGGACTGATACGTATTTGATAACAGACATAGAGAAATCAAAGGGAATTAATCTGCCAAATCCCCCCTGGCCCCCCTTTGTTAAAGGGGGGAAGCCACCTCCCCCTTTGCAAAAGGGGGATCGAGGGGGATTTAATAATATATTCTCAATCGTTATTGCTCTAAATACGTTTGCAAATTTGTATGATTCGTCCCGGGACGGCTGGCGATGGCCGAAGAAAAATTCGAGTTTCTGCCCCTGACCCCCGAACGCTGGCCGGACTTCGAACGGCTTTTCGGGCCGAAAGGCGCCTGCGCCGGCTGCTGGTGCAGGTGGTGGCGGACGACTGCCCGGGAGTTCGAAAAGAACAAAGGGGAGGGCAACCGCCGGGCGATGAAGGAGCTGGTCGAGGCGGGAGTGGTGCCGGGGGTCCTGGCCTATGACGAGGGCCGGCCGGTGGGCTGGTGCTCGGTGGGTCCCCGGGAAGATTTCGTGCGCTTCGCCGGCTCCCGAACCCTCAAGCCCCTGGATGACACCCCGGTCTGGTGTATCGTCTGCCTGTTCATCGAAAAAGGTTGGCGCAGGCAGGGCCTGTCCGTGGAGCTGATCCACTCGGCCGTCCGGTTTGCCCGCTCCCGGGGCGCGAGAGTTGTGGAAGGCTATCCGAGCGTTCCGCGCTCCGGACGCTCCCCCGATACTTTCGTCTATATGGGCCTGCCGCAGATGTTCAGCCGGGCGGGCTTTCGCGAAGCGGCCCGCCCCACCCAGGCGCGCTCGATTATGCGCAGCTACCCGGATGATGCCTGATCTTTTACATTGAGCCGGCGAAGGGGAAACCGTTTGACCGTCGAACAGATTCTGGCCCGGCTGACAGAAATGGCCAGCCGGGAGAACGTGGCGGGGATGGCGCGCTACGGGATCCGGCCCGCGCGGGCGCGGGGCGTGCCGAGCGCCAGGCTGAAGATGCTGGCCCGGGAAATCGGCAAAAGCCACGAGCTGGCAACCGCGCTCTGGGACACCGGAATCCACGAGGCGCGCCTGCTGGCCGGCCTGGTGGACTTGCCGGCGCAGGTCACTGCCGAACAGATGGAAGCCTGGGCCGCCGAGTTCGACAACTGGGCGCTCTGCGACAGTGTCTGCGGCTGGCTGTTCGACAAGGCCCCGGCGGCCCGGAAAAAGATCGGGGCCTGGACCGCCCGGCCCGAGGAATTTGTTAAGCGGGCGGGCTTCGCCCTGATCGCCTGGACCGCGGTGCACGACAAAAAGGCTGCGGACGAGGCGTTCCAGCCCTGGCTCGAAATGATCTTCCGCGAGGCGGGCGACGGCCGCAACTACGTGCAGAAGGCGGTCAACTGGGCTCTGCGCCAGATCGGCAAGCGCAACGAGCGGCTGAATTCCCGGGCGATTGAAGCCGCCTGCCGGCTCCTCGAAAACGGCGGCGCCGCCGGCCGCCGGGTGGCTATCGACGCGCTGCGGGAACTGACCAGCGCTAAAGTCCAGAAAAAATTCAGGAAACAGAAATGACCGAAAGAGTCATACTCGCCCTGCGCCGGGCGGGAAAAATGATGTTCGTCAATCCGTGGCTTCTGGGTGTAGCCGCGCTCTACACCATTCTCGGCCCCCTGCTGATGGTGGTCGGCACGGGCCTGCCGGTGCTCATCTGGTGGGCCAGCGGCCGCCGCTTCCAGCCTGAACTTTTCTGGAGGGACCTCCCGGCTTTTATCCTAAGCCACTGGCAGTTGATCCTTTTCTCCCTGGCCGGCTGCTTCGTGGGATTCACTCTCTACCTGCTGGTCTTTCTTTTCTACCACGGCGGCCTGATCGGCGCGGTGTGTGAGGCCATGCCGGCTGGGGAAGCGGGCAGCCGGAAGGTGGGCGCGCACGTATTCTGGAAATACGGCCGGGAGCTGTTCGGCGAGAGCGGGAGGCTGGCGACCCTGGCCTCGCTGGTGCCGCTTCTGCCGGCGGCGGGCCTGCTGGCCGTGGCTTCCGTTGCGGCGTTTCGTCTGCCGGCTGTGGTTGCCAATGGTATCCGGGCGGCGTTGCCGGCGTTGGCGGTGCTGGCCCTTCTCGGCCTGGTCTTTCTGGTCCTGACTGTCATCACGGGGTGGATCGCGCTGATCTGGTACAGGCTGGCCCTCTGCGCGGTGTGCGTGGATTGGGTCCGCGGCAGTGCGGCTCTCGGCCGGGTTCTGGGCTTCGTCTCCTCCGGCAGGTGGAAGCTGTTGCTGCTTTACGTAATCGCCGTCCTGCTCCTGTCCTTCCTGAGCTTTGGAGTGACTGTGCCGTTCATGGTGGTCAGCCGGCTGCTGAGAGACAGCAACCTGGCGCTGTCGATAATGGTCCAGTTGCTGTCGGCCCCGCTCAGCTTCGCGCTCGGTGTCCTGCTGGAAGTCTGGCTCAAGGGCGCGCTGGTGGCCATTTACATGGACAACCGGTGAATTCGGGACCTGAGAGCGGTTGCGCCGGCCGGGTGATTTGAACCACTGAAATCCTGGTGTAATGGCTGCCGGCAGTTCGGCCGTCGGGGCGGTTCGCGAACCGCCCGTTTTAGCGGAGCGTACGAATTTGTCGTAGGGGCGAACCTCGTGTTCGCCTGCGGGTACGGGCGGGTTTCAAACCCGCCCGTACATGTTTTTCCCACAGTCGGTTGTAGGGGCGGACCCCCGTGTCCGCCCTGTATTATGAAGCCGTGCATTTTGCCTGTTCGGAGCCTCGAACGTGAAGCGGAATGATAAAATCCCGGTGGGCCTGGTCACCCTGGGTTGCGCCAAAAACGCGGTGGACAGCGAATACATGCTGGCCGACCTCGTCAGGATGGGCTTCGAGCCGGTGGAGGACCTGGGGCGTGCCGAGGCGGTGGTGGTGAACACCTGCGCCTTTATCGAGCCGGCCAGGGAGGAGAGCGTCGAAACCGTGCTCGAAGCCGCCCGGCTCAAAGAAACCGGCCGCTGCCGCGTGTTGGCGGTGGTGGGCTGCCTGGCCCAGCGCTACCGCGACCGCCTGGGTAAGCTCCTGCCCGAAGTGGACATCTTCGTGGGCGTGGGCGCCGAACAGAGGGGCCTGGGCGAGCTTCTGGCCGAACGGCTGGGAGTGCGGCCGCCGGCCGGCTGCGGGCCGGAAACTGCGGCCCGCCAGGTGGAGACCGCCAACGAGGGCTGGGCCTACCTGAAGATTTCCGAGGGCTGTGACAACCGCTGCAGCTACTGCGCCATCCCGCTCATCCGGGGCGGCCTGGCGAGCCGGCCGGCCAAGGCGATAATCGACGAGGCTTGCTACCTGGAAAGCCTGGGAGTCAGGGAGATAAACCTGATCGCCCAGGACGTCACCGCCTGGGGCGCCGACCGCAAGGACAGCCGGTTCGGGCTGGCCGGACTCCTGGAGCGGCTGCTGGCCCGGACTTCCGTGCCCTGGATCCGGCTCCTGTACGCTCACCCGGCCCACCTGGACGGGAGCCTGCTGGAGCTGATGGCAGCCGAACCCCGGATCGTGCCCTACCTCGACCTGCCAGTCCAGCATGCCTCGGACAAGGTCCTGGAGCGGATGGGCCGGGGAGTGACCCGGCGGAGGGTTCTGGAAGTGATCGAAAAGGCGCGCAAGCTCCTGCCGCAGGTGGTGCTGCGCACGACGGTGATGGTTGGGTTTCCGGGCGAGGGGAAAAGGGAGTTTGACCAATTGCTGGATTTTATCGAACAGGTGCGCTTCGACCGGCTGGGCGGCTTTCTCTATTCGAAAGAAGAGGACACCCGGGCCGCCGCCTGGCGCGATTCGGTGCCGAAAGCCGAGAAGGAGAGGCGGCTGGCGGTGGTGCTCGAACTGCAGCGGCAGATCAGCGCAGAAAAGAACGCCGAACGGGTGGGGACCACCCTGCCGGTGCTGGTGGAGCGGCCGGCGAGGGATGATGAGTCTCCGGGGGAAGAATACCACTGGATCGGCCGCAGCCCGGCCCACGCCCCGGAAGTGGACGGCTGGGTCTACCTGACCGGTTCAGCCGCCGGCGGAAAGATAAAGATCGCACCCGGAACGATCGTGCCGGTGCTGGTGACCGGCTCGGATGATTACGATTTATTCGCCGCTCCGGGTGAATGACATATAAATAATGCAATTAGGTTGTTTTTTGCGGCCAAAGGGATTAAAATAAGCTAAACTCGGGGATTTCCTTTTTCTGCGGGCACGGGTGAGGACGCCCGCCGGGAGAGAAAGAGCTCCAGACCGCTTCACGCACCCCAAGGCCGATCATGCCCTCGAATCCGCAGCCGATAGCCCGCCGCCCGGCGGTATTCGCCGCTTTCGCACTGCTTGCCCTTTTTGTCTCTATCGCCCCCCGCCCGGCTTTCGGCCAGGACCAGCCCACGGTGGTCTCCAACCTCAAGGTCGAGCCGAACCCGTTCAGCCCCAACGGGGATGGGATCAACGAATCCGCCAAGTTCAGCTTCTCGATCAGCGATTCAAGCCAGGTCACTATCGAGATACTTTTTTTCACCGACAAAGTCATTGTCGGCAGGGATACGGATAGGGATACGTTGTTTAACGGCAACTCCCACCGCGATTCGCTCATCCTCGGTGATTCTAAAAAGTATTTTGCCAGCGATACGATAATACCAGCTTCAACTGCCGCGGCCGGGCTCAACGAATTCGTCTGGAACGGCAAGATCAGAACCCTGGTGATTACTGATTCGAATCTGCTGCCGGATTCACTCTACCCGGATTCAACATACACCTACCTGATCCGAACCAAGAACCTCAGCTCGTCAAAAATTACCAAGGTCACCGGCCAGGTGACGGTCGACAAAAAGCCACCGGTGATCAGTTCGGTCTCCGCCGGCCCGAACCCGTTCAGCCCGAATAACGATGGGATCAACGATGTCACCAAGATAAAATTTTCGCTGACCGGGCTGCCGCACAACGCGAGTTTAGGTCGGCTGGGATTCAAAACCACTTTCAACGCTGCGACCAATCAGTACGATGTGGTGTCGGATCCGGCGAACACTGATTCATCCGGGTTCTTCGATGGCGGTTCCGATTCCGTACTTGTACCATTTGCGCCCATCGAGCTTCAGTTCATCAAGCGCAGCGCCAACCAGGGGGCCATCAGTTTCAATGTGCGCGGGAGGAGAGTACTCGATAGCGGAGATCTCGTACTCGTTATCTCCGGCACGATCACTATCAATCCCGCAGACCCGGTCGGTACGTCCTACCGCGATCCTAACGGAACCCTCTTCAGCGTTATCGATCAGGCCAGCGTGGTGGGGGGAACGAGTACTGTCAGTGAATCCAACACGGTGGAAGTCCGGACTTCGTCCGGCGCGGTCAAGGTGGAGGTGCGCGACAGCCAAAGCGCGCTGGTGGATACCAGCCTGTCTCTCGATCCGCCCTTTATCGGCAACGGGACCTACTCGGCAGGTTTCGGTTCCACCACCTTGCACCCCAGATTGGACGATGGTAATTACACTTACAACATCGTCGCCGCGGACGAAAGCGGCAACGTCGCCCAGATTTCCGGCACGGTCACCGCTGTCAGCACGCCGATCAGTATCAGCGGCCTGCAGGCCAATCCGGATACGATCAGCCCGGCGGATGCCAACAACCGCTTCGATTTTTCCACGATCAGCTACAGCCTGAACCGCGATGCCAGAGTCACCCTGCAGATTTTCCGCGACAGCACCGCTTTCGTCTCCAATAACCTCGTCCGGACTGTTTTCAGCAACCAGTCGCAGACCGATGGGCCGCACAACCTGACCTGGGATGGCAAGAACGACACCGGCGGCTATGTCAGCCCGGGAGCGGAAAAAACCTACCGGATAATCGTATTCGCCTTCGATCCGCTGACTTCTGAAACGATCGAAGCCAGGACGCAGGTGTTCGTGGACAACAAAAAGCCGGATACTATTTCGATTTCCCGTATCCCGTCCAGAACCAGCGAGGCCAGCCTGAAATTGAGCGGCCGGGCGAGCGTGGGGGATTCGGTGGTGCTTTTCGTAAATTCGGAATTTAAAGCCCGGCCCTTGCTCAATGAATTCGGTACTTTCGATACCACCGTGGCCCTGGGCGCCGACGGCTTCAAGAGGCTCTTCGCCCATGCCTTCGACAAGGTCTGGAACGGCCCGACCGTGAGCGATACGCAGAGCTTCACGCTGGACACGAAACCGCCGGCGATAGTGGATACGCTGATCCGGGTGGGGGGCCAGCCGCGCAGCCTGGAAGCGATCCCCCCCCTGACCAAAATCACCAGCCGCGATACGATCGTCGTTCGCCTGCAGGACGACAAGGAGGCAGGCGTCTACAGCGGACTTGACCTGCAGAAAACCATAGTCCGGCTTTTCCGGCCCTCGGGCAGCGAGGTCCAGGGAAATCCTCCTCTATTCGCCGTTCCGGATACGGTCAGGTTCGTCATCACCGACAGCCTCGGCCCTCCGGGCATCTACGAGCTGCGGGTTACATCCTACGACAGCCTGTCCAACCAGGGCGTGGAATCCGTGCGTTTCAACCTGGGTGCGCAAAGCCCGTCGCCCAGCCTGGTGAGCGTGACGAATAATCCGAACCGCAACGGCTTTTTCAACAGCCGCCTGGATAACCAGGCCGACTGGACTTTCACCGTCACCCTGGCCGACAACAGCGGCACCGGGATCGACACGGCCGGCTCCACGCTGAAGCTGGTGTTCATGGGCACCGGCAAGGAGATGGAGATTGTCGGAAATCTGACCAAGACCGCGAATACTCTCACCTTCGCCACGACCGAAAAAATCGCCACCGACGGCACGGGCGACGGCCTGTATGTGCTGCAGATCACCGCCAACGACAACGACCCCACCAGCGACAGTCTCACTGCCAGCGCCGCTTTCATCAACGACACCCGCCCGCCGGACACCACCGCCGTCGCTTTCGTGGGTGACACTTCCCAGGTGAGACTTACTCTGGCCGATCTGCCGGCAGTAGCCGGAGTTGCCGTATCCGGCCTGGACCTGGGCGGTACTGTCATCGCAGTTTCCGGCCCGGACGGCCAGGCTCTGCCGGCCGTTACCACTCACGACGGCAAAAACACCGTGACCGTGGCTTTCGAGGGCGGCAAGCCATCCGCAGCCGGGAATTACACAATAGCCGCGACACTCCGGGACTTGGCCGAAAATACGCGCAATCGCTTGATCAGCTTTCCGCTCAATGTCACCGGCAGCCCGGCGCCCGGCCTCGTGGGCGTTACGATTAATTCGACCCGCAACGGCTTCTTCAACAGCCGCCTCGATAACCAGGCCGACTGGACTTTCACCGTCACCCTGGCCGACAACAGCGGCACCGGGATCGACACGGCGCACTCCACGCTGAAACTGGTGTTCGAGAGCACGGTCCGGGAGGTTGGCGGCAGCCTGACCAAGGCCGCGAACACCCTTACCTTTACCACGAGCGAAAAGATCGCCACCGACGGCACGGGTGACGGTTTGTACGTCCTGCAGATCACCGCCAACGACAACGACCCGACCAGCGACAGTCTCACTGCCAGCGCCGCTTTCATCAACGACACCCGCCCGCCGGACACCACCTCGTTCTTCGCCGATGCCAACCTGGTGCGCGCCACTCTCAGCGACCCGGGAACCTTCCACTCGGGAGTGGACATCGTGAACTCCAAAATCGAGGTCCGTAACGCGGCTCTTCAGCTAATCCCGGGCCAGTTGACCAACGATGGCCTCAGCGCCCTCTACTTTACGTTCAACCAGCCGCTGGTCGCCACCGGGGTTTACACGGTCAAGGTTATCGCCCTGGACCGGGCGGAGAATCCTGATACCATATCGCGGCTTTTCGTGGTGGGGGGGATTTCGCTCAAGCCGGCCGTGACCCTTTATCCCGGCCTGCCGACCGTGTTCCCGTTCCAGACCGCCCTGCGGGCCCAGGCCCTGACCCAGCCCCTGGTGGTGAGAATCCAGGTGACCGATGTCAGCCTCAGCGGGATAAACTGGGACAGCACCCGCGCCCGGATCCTGCGGCCGGATTCCACAGAATTCACGATGACCTCCAGCCGCAGCGATAACCTGCTGACCCTGACCGCTTCCAGCCTGTTGTCCAACAGCGGCACGGACGACGGCCTCTACAGCCTCGCTATCCACATCGCCGACAATTCCCCGGCCACCGCCGACCTGGACACGAGCTTCTATTTCATCTTCGACAACCGCGCTCCGGACACCACCGCCGTCGCCTTCGTGGGCGACACTTCCCAGGTGAGGCTTACCCTGGCCGACCAGCCGGCCGTGGCCGGGGTGGCGACCGCCGGCCTGGACCTGGTCGGTACGGTCATCGCGGTTACCGGTGCGGACGGCCAGGCGGTGCCGGCCACGACTACTCACGATGGCAAAAACAGCGTGAATGTGGCTTTCGAGGGCGGCAAGCCATCCGCCGCCGGAATTTACACGATCGCCGCGACACTTCGGGACTTCGCCGGAAATACCCGCAACCGCTCGATCAGCTTCCCGCTCAACGTCACCGGCCGGATCGATTTCTACCCGCCTGACAGCTCGATCGTCACCGGGCCCCTCTCGCGGGTGAAGGCCTGGGTGACCGGCGCCTCCGGCGGAGTGGCGCCCGGCCCGGCCGCCGACCTGACCGTCACCCGTTCGGCGCAGACAGTGCCGGGAGCTAAATCTACAGCCGGCGACAGCCTGCTCTATGCTTTCACCGATACTCTGACTACCAGCGGCGCGGATGATGGCCGCTACGAAATGCGCGCCGGCGTGGACATCGCCAATCTCGGCTCCCGCGCCAACAAAACCGGCTTTTTCGTGTTCGACAACACGCCTCCCGACACGCAGTCGGTGACCGTGACCCTCACCGACCAGGCCGCGACCGCCGTAGTAGTGTTCACCGATGGCGGCTTTTACCCGGAGGTGGCCGGGATCGACCCCGGCCGGAGTTCGGCGGTGTTCGAGGACCCGCGGGGGCAGACGATCCAGCCGGCGGATACGGCCTGGCTCGACAACGAACGGCTCCAGGCCACTTTCGGCCGCCTGGAAGCCACTGGGCTGCACTACCTGCGCCTGACCGTGGCCGACCGGGCCGGGCATATTGCCACGCTGCGCAAGCCGGTGATAAACAACCTGGGGATTGTCCCCGGCAGCTCGACATCGATAGTGGAGGACGTCCCGGCCCGCACCGTAGCGCGGATCAAGTTCTACTCCGGCCACTCCGGCAGGACAATTACACGGGCGGTGATCAGGATTTTCAACCTGCGCGGCGACCTGGTGCGAAGGCTCGACGTGACCGACCGGATCGAGGCGGGCGGGGCGAGCGTGAGCGCTGAATGGCTGCTGGAGAACGATTCGGGGAGCCTGGTCACCAACGGCGTTTTCATCTATTACTGGGAAGTCACTTACAACGACGGCAGCACGGACAGGATCCGTAAAACCCTGGCCGTCGCGCGCCGGTAGTTCGGATGCCAATTTGAGAGTTGATATAGAGCGCTGACTATGGAGAGCAGATTGTAAAATCCCCCTCGCTCCCCCTTTTTCAAAGGGGGAGGCGGCTTTCCCGGCTTTGGGGGAGGGGGATTTTAACCAGAATTATTCATAAATTTCTGAGATTATATTTCTTTTCAGCCTTTAAAAATAACACACCCCTGTTTCCCCTCTTGATAGAGGAGATTTATAAGGTATAACTTCTTATCTTTTTATATGATAGAGAATTCTCGAAAAAATATCTATTGAGTGGCTGAGTGGGGCCAGTCCCCTCTATAAAGAGGGGTGCACCGATGAAATCGGGGCGGGGTGTGTCATGCATGCAATCCAGTTTGTGAAACATTCAAGTTAGCAGATGAAACCTATATGCTTGTTGTCAAATGCATAAAATACCTATGCGAACCATTCGAAAAATAATCCCGGCCCTGGCCGTTCTCGCCGCCGCCTCATTCGGCAGCCTGACCGCGGCCGGGTCGTCTATCACCGCCGGCGCCTTCGCCAGCTACCCGGTCAGCGTGCGCGGGGCCGGGATGGGCGGCACTTACACGGCTGTGGTGAACCGTACCGGCGCCACCTATCACAATCCCGCCACGCTCGGATTTGCCGAAACCCGCAGCGCCGGGATGAGCTACGCCGACCTGAGCTCGCTGGGCCTGGTGCGCAACGTCTTCCTCGAATACCAGCAGCCCGACCGCGGCTACGGCGCCAGCGGCCTCTACTGGAACTGGCGCGGCACGGAAGTGG
>JAZDIG010000137.1:0-6089 GCA_043805105.1 Candidatus Glassiibacteriota bacterium
AAGCCAGTGAACGTTATCCGCAGCGCACCGGTCGAAGAGGTCGAGCTGGCCCGTCAGGATGCCCGCGAAAAGCTCGAGCAGCTCTGCCGCGACTTCGACACCGACTGTGTCCTGGGCGATTCCCCGCTCCACCAGCTCCATGTTGTCCTGCCAGACCGCCTTTTCCCGTACCAGGGCGATGTTGATCTTGCCGGCATTCTCCCGGAGCCCGCGGTCTTCGAACGCCCGGACGAGGCAATTCGCCAGCGCCCGGTGGTCGCCCGCGGGGAAGAACAGCCCGTTACGACCGTGCCCGATCCATTCCCGGTTGCCGGGAAGGTCCGGCACGACAGGGAAAAGCCCGGCGGCCAGGGCCTCCAATAAAGAGACCGAGGTGGAGTCGGAGGTTGCGGTGGAGACGTAGAGGTCGCTGCCGGCCAGGAGCGAGGCCAGGGCTTGGTGTGTCAGCTCGCCCGTGAATTCCACGACCTCCGACAAGCCTTCCCGCCGGACTGCCCTTTCCAGCCCGGCCTTTCGGCTGCCGTCCCCGGCCAGGATCACTCTGAAATTCCAGCACTCGTTCTTCAACTGAACTGCCGCTCGGACCAGCGTAGCCAGGTCGTAACTCTTCTCCAGCCGCCGGGTGGACACCACCACAGCCGGCCGGCCGGCCGAGCCGCGGCTGGCGGAGAATTCCGGCCGGGCTCCCGGCGGAGAGTGAAAAAGCTGCGGGTCGATGCCCATCGGCACGGTCAGGATTTTCCCCTCGGGGACTCCCAGCCGCAGCAGCTCATCTGCCAGCACTCTGGCATCGCAGGTGATCAGAGCCGCGCGGGAGAGAGCGAACCGGATACGCCAGCAGTGCAGTGGGCTTTTCCGCGGGCCCACGAGCACGTCCGAGCCCCAGGCGGTAACCGCCAGCGGCCGGGCGGAACTCACCAGGGCGGCCAGGAAGCCGTAGCCCGGCACGAAATGCGCGTTGACCAGTTCGGGAGCGAATTCTTTAATCAACTTCTTCAGGTTCGGAGCGGCCAGCGGGTAGCGCAGGGCGTCGAACGGTAGCCGGGAGGGCAGGCGGTATTCGTGAGGACCGGTTTCTCCGCCGTGCGGTTCGAGCGTAGCCAGGCGGATATCGTGGCCCCGGCCGCTGAACCAGCCGGCCCAGCGCCGAGCGTGGATCACGCTCGCACTCGCCAGTATCAGTAGACGCATGCCTCAGCTCCTGAAAACTTCCCGGGCCAGGGTCGCCAGGTCGGCCAGGTCTTCCCTGCGGGGAACGAAATATTCCCTTGGGGACAGCCTGGTCAGCCTCGAATAGAGGAACAGCGAAACCGCCATCTGCAGCGTGTAGCTCACCGAACTGGCCAGCGCCGCGCCCAGCGCACCGTAGCGCGGGATCAGGAGCAGGCAGAGCAGCAGCCCGGCCACAAAGGCGATACCAACCGACAGGCTCTGGTACTGCCGCCGGTCCACGCCGGCGAAGTAGCTTTCGAAGACCCCGGCCACGCTCACCGCCGCCACGCCGGGGAGCAGCGCCGCCAACGAGATGAAAGCCGGCAGGAAATCCCGGCCGAAAAGGATCAGCACCATCAGCCGGCCCAGCAGGGCCAAGCCGACGGCCATAGTCAGACTGAGCAGCAGGGTCATCCGGCAGGCGCGGGGAATCTTGCGTAGCCCTTCCTCGGCCCCGACCGCAGAGACCCGCGGGAAGAGGTTGAGCTGGACCGAGGCGGGGACGTGCCAGACAGTTTCCGCCACAGCCACAGCCACCGCGTATAGCCCAACTTCCCGCGCTCCAGCCAGGGCTCCCAGGAGGAAGATATCGAAGCGCTGGTTGAAAGTGACGAGTACGCCGGCCAGATGGCCCTTGAGCCCATAGGTTAGGCTTTTCCTGACCAATGCCCCACCTGCCAGCGGCGCGGCTCCGGCAGATTCCACCTCACCGGCTTCTCTCCAGGGAATCCACCAGGCGGCCAGCGGCAGCGCCAGGGTCTGGGCGCAGATAAAAGCCCACAGCGCCCCGCCGGTTCCGGCTTTCATCACTCCGAGGGCCAGCACCATGAGGGCCAGCACCAGGCCGCTGGTGACGAGGTACACCAGGTTGAAGCGCACGACTTTTTCCCGGCCGAGCAGGATGGCGAGCAGGAGGAAGCGGAAGATAACCAGCGGCACCAGGAGAGCCGAGGCGTAGACCAGCGCGGGTGGAACTGCGGCCAGAGAGCGGGGAGCGGCCACCCACAGGTAGAGGAGAATTCCGAGCGGGGAGGCGGTGAGCAGGATCCCCACGTCCAACATCAGTAGCTGCCGCAGACCGGCCCGGCGGCTGCTCAGGAGCCAGGTCTGGGCCGTGTCGAGGCCGCCGAGCACGACGAAAGCCACCAGCCAGGGCACCACGGTCAGGAGCGTATAGATTCCCTTGCCCTCCACGCCCAGCAGGCGGGCGATCAGGATCGAGGCGGGAATCTGGACCGCCAGGGTGACGAACCGGATCAGGGCCGTCCTCGCGCTGCCGACTGCCAGTGACATGTCAACCCATCCTTACGTTATGTTTTCGCCCGCCGCCGACCGGTAAAGTTCAACCTCCGCCTCGACCCGTGCGGCGACAGCCGGGATGAATTCATCCGCAGTGGCGAGCGCGCCCCGGCCGAGACCGGCGAGTATTTCGAGGTCAGAAAGAGTTTCCTCGATCATCGCTTTCAGCCGCCTGTCATCCCCCGGTGCAACCAGCCGGCCGTTCACACCGTCCCGGATCAGATCGGCGGTACGGCCGGTGTCCAGGGCCGCCACCGGCAGGCCGTGGCAGAGCGCCTCCAGCACCGAATGGCTCAGGTTGGTGCGGTCGGCGGTGGCGACGTAGAGGTCGCAGTTGCGGTAGTGGCCGGCCAGACCGGCGTTGGGCAGGGCGCCGGTGAACACGACCGAGGGTTTCCCCAGCCGAGCCAATCTCTCCAGATACTCCCGCTGCACGCCCTCGCCGACTATCACCGCTGCCACCGGCGTACCGTCCCCAAGCCGGTCGGGCAGGGCCCGGATCAGCCGGTCGATCCTCTGCTGCGGCCAGAAACGCGAGACCCGTAAAATCACTTTTGCATTGTCTGACAGGCCGAGCTGCCGTCGGTACTCTTTCCGTTCGTTGTCATCCGCTCGATGAATTTCCTGACGGTCCACGGCCGGCCTGAGCAGGGCAAGCCTCTCCGGTTTCACTCCAAGCCGGACTGCGGCATCTCCCGGACCCGAGCCATCATCGCTGACTATCCAGCGCCGGGCGCGGACCCTGAACGCCAGCGCCTCCTCGAACTGAGCGGCCAGCACCGGCGTCGAATAGCTTTTCACACCCAGCGACACCCCGAACAGCCGGACCACGAGCGGGGCGCCGAGCCTGGCGGAGACGATCCGGCCGGCCGGCACGGCCTGGCAGCCGTAGGCTGCCACGAGCGCCGGCCCCCGCCCCCCGGCTCCTACCGCAGCCCGCACCGCGCACAGCGTGAACGCGGCGTAACCGATTATCCGCAGCAGCCAGTCAAGGGCGAACACCGCCAGCCGCAGCGGCCAGGCCGCCGCGCCGGCGCCGGCCAATCCGGGAAGAGTAAATCTCCAGCCGGCCGGTGGACAGCGGAAACCTACCGCCTCGATCCCCTCGGGAAGCTGCTCCCGCATCAGGCGGTCGCTGCCGGCCGGGTAGATGAGCGTCACCCGGTCGAAAGCTCGGCCGAGCGCGGTCAGTGAATGGAAAAAATCGGGGCTGCCGCTGCCAGTCCCCAGCGACCAGACCGTTTTCCAGCTGAATATGCAGAGTGCTTCTTTCAAGCCCGCTCCCCGGTCCGCCGGTAGACCGCGATCACGTTGCTGCGCAGCCGCCGGAAGGTCTCACGCCGGGTGAGGCGGGCCACCGCCAGCAGGATAAGGAACACAGTGCGCCGGTGCCAGTCGAGCGCCTCGCAGTATTCGATTCTTTCCAATTCGAACCCGGTCGGCGGACTTTCGACCCGGGCCGGGCTGTTCCAGCGGTGGCAGACCGGCAGCACGTCGTTTTCGGCCACCCCGAACAGCGCGGAAACAGCCTTTCTTTTCAGCCGGTGCGGCACGCAGGAAGCCAGCCGCACCAGGGGCGAGCGGAGGTTGGTGGTGATCAGCACCAGCCGGCCGCCTGGAGCCAGGACGCGGACGCATTCGGTCCAGACCGCTCCGGGGTCCGGCAGGTGTTCGGCCACGAAGCGCAGGCTGAGCGCGCCGAACGCGCCATCCCGGAATGGCAGCCGCTCGAGGTCAGCCCGGACGAAAGGCCGGGGCGGAGACTGGGGCAATACCCGGTCCAAGCCGACCGCAAATGCACAATTACCGGCGAATTCTTCCACAAAATCGGTAGAGCCAGACCCGAGGTCGCACCAGGGGCGGCCGGGGTCGAGACTCTCCTTCAGGCAGGCGGCGTATAGCTCCCAGCGGAACGGTTCGCCGGGCAGCCACCCGGCTGCCAGATTCCGCGCCCAGGTTTCGTTGTCTCCCGGCCCGGTCACGGCAAAACCCTCCGGCCCAGCTCCGTGGCGGCGAACATGAAGCTCCGCTTCACCGCCGAAAGCCGCCGGCAGGGTTCGCCGGCCAGGGAGGACTTGAACCGAGCGAGCGAGTCCGCTCCGGGTGGAACCGCTCCCAGGTCGATTTCGGCGGCGCTTTCGGCGAAAGCGGTGCGGACAATCTCCCGGTAGAGCAGGTCGGCCGGCCGGCGGTCGGCCAGCGAGCGGTCTGCGCCGTGATCGACCAGCCACCAGCGGCCGGCGTGGGTCAGGCAGAGGTTGAACGCGGCCGGCCGGCCCTCCACCCTGACCACGAACAGCCGGACCAGGCCGGTCCGGACCGCAGGCGGAGCCTGTTCGCCCAGGAGCAGCCGGTAGAAGGTTTCACCGTAGGGCGGCCGGCGGCGGTGACGGCTGGCAGTGAGCCGGGCCAGCCGGACTAGTTCCTCCGCCCGGCCGGCGGCGCTCGCCTCCTCGAACGACGCCCCGCGCTGATCGGCCTGGCGCATTTTTTTCCGGACATCGCCGGCCAGCGACTGCTCCCATTCGGCAAAATTCCCCTCGCCGGTGCGTATCCGGTAGGCCTGCTGTTCGATCAGCGTGAACTTGTGCCGACGGAGGAAATCCAGGCAGAGCGGATCGGGATTGTCGAAAGTCAGGGCCAGGCGATAGGCCCAGCCGCAGGTACGGGTGGCGACCCAGCGGGCGAGGAGCTGCTCCATCGCCTGTGCCGCGTTCTCCCCGGCCGCGGCCAGAGGCCCGGCGGGACTGCCCTGGGGCAGCGAATGGGACTGGGAGAACAGGGTGAACCCGTGGTCCACCACCGGTAGCGCCGCTGCCAGAGAGCCTTTGTCGAGCAGGGCGATAATCGATACCCGCCAGGCCGGGTTGGCCCGGTCGATCAGGTCGAGCCAGGCGTGGCGGCAGAACGGGCTGTCGGCCCCGGCCCGGTCGAGGAAGCCGTTCCAAAGGTCGGGATCGAGGTCGGCAAGTTTCAGTTGTTCCAGCTGCATGGCAGTTAGGCCTGGGAGAAAATCTAAGTACAGACTATTAAAATATGGTTACGTTGTATTCAATTGAATTTCCCGGTGATTACGGCGAATCAGACGAATGATATTATCTTCTGCGTAGGGGCGGACCCATGTGTCCGCCCACCGTTGTTGGATCAGGGCGCACACGCGGGTGCGCCCCTACATGAAAACATACTTTTTTGGCAGCACTTGAATTTGAACGAAAAGTTGAGGCTCTCCAAGTATTATAAACGGCAACTCGCCCGCCGGAATTATAAAAACATCATTATTATTGAGAGTTAAAGCACTTAAACCTGGTCAGCGGACCAGGGCCACTTTGCCGGTGAACTCCCGGCCGTCCGGCGATTCAGCTCGGATCAGATAGACCCCGCTGGCGCAGCGTTGGCCGCTTTGGTTGTTGCCGTCCCAGAAAAAAGGCTCTCCCGGAACATCCCGGCCGGCGAAGCGGCGCACTGGTTCCCCGCTCACCGTAAAGATCGCGATCCGGCTGTAGCGCGGCATGCCGCTCACCGCCAGGTCGCCGTCGCGGCCCGGATACCACGGGTTGGGCCTTACCGAAAGCTTACCG
>JAZDIG010000138.1:0-4467 GCA_043805105.1 Candidatus Glassiibacteriota bacterium
CGGGCCGCACACCGGACGGCTGGCCGCCAGCCACTTCAACCACGAGTACGACCACGGCTACAGCATGCTCTTCCACGGCCTGCGCACCCTGGACGCCGCCCCCGAGCTGGCCCATAAGTGGTGGCGGATCGCCGAACCCGCCCTCTGGCACGAGGCGGACATCGACGTCTACCATACCAGGAGCGACACGGCTGCCGGCGGAGCTTTCAACGGCGGCAAGTTCGCCCACACTTCCCACGGGGTCGAGGTGGTCAACGCCAGCCACCGCGGCAGCCCCAGGCTCGGCTGGTGGGGCAAGCGGACCTGGCCCTGGGGCCAGGGACAGAGTCCGGAGTCCGGGCACTTCAACAACCGCGGGATGACCGCCCTCTACTACCTGACCGGCAACCGCACCCTGCTCGAAAGCGCCCTCGAACAGGCCGACCTGGTCTACTTCAAGATCACGAACGACGTCTTTGCCCAGATCAATGATGTCAACCGCGACAGCGGCAACAACCTGCAGGTCCTGACCGATGCCTACCTCCTGACCTGGGACGATAAATACGTGGCCGCCGCCGAAAAGATCCTCGACTCCACCGCCCCGGAAAAGCAGTGGTACATGACCGAAGAGGGCCGGCGCAGCAACCCGGACCGGGACGGAGGCGGTTTCTGGCAGCCCGCGCTCTGTATCAACGCCGTGGGCCGCTGGACCGACGTGGTGGAGGAAAAAACCGGCCGGCCGTACGATAAAGGACGCAAGTACCTGGAAGCCTACGCCGATTTCACCAGCCGTTTCATGGCCGCCGGGCCCGAACACGGGTTCTGGTCTTCCTGGACTCCCGGAGGGACAAAACGCGGCGACCTTGGCCCCTGGACCTACCGCGTGGTGGACGTCCTGATGTACGGCCACAAGTACACCAGCGACGGCGCTCTGCGCAGCCGCTGTCTGAAGGCAGCCGCGGATGCGTTCCAGTTCATGGAGCGGCGCTACCCCGGACCGGAGCCGACCTACTACGACAGCAAGTTCCACACGATCCTGGCCGGCGGCGGCCACGAGTACACGTTTTTCAAGAAAAACGGAGGATGGAAGAGGTGAGGGTTGGGAATGCAGGGTAAAACAAAGGGCGGCGGGTGCCGCCCTTTTTATTTGGCCGTCCGGCTTTTGTCCGTGACCTCCACTCCCAGCTTTTTTCTGATCTCGTCCCGCTTTTCCTTGGTAGCGGCTCCCCTGCCCTGCACCAGTTCGCCGTAAAGCTCGGGCCTGCGCGCGGCGGTGTGGCTCTTGCCCAGGTTCAGCTCCAGTTCGGCCGGGTCGAGTTCGGCCACCACCAGGTAGTCCTCGGTCGCGGAGGTTTCGGCCAGGATTATGCCGTGCGGGTTTATTATCATGCTGCCGCCGGTGCGCACCTCGTCCTCGCCGTCCACGCCCACGCCGTTGGCGAACACCACGTAGGTGCCGGTGTCGTAAGCCCGGCTGGGCAGCCATTTCCTGACCCAGGCCAGGCCCTTGGGTCCGGTGATCTCCCTGCGGATTGTCTCCGGTTCGGCCCGGCGGTTGCGCCAGAGTTCGGGATCGATCTTGCCCATCCCGGCGCAGGGGATGTCGAACCCGCCGGTCTGATGGGGAGCAAACACGAGCTGCGCTCCCCGCAGCCCCACGATCCGCCAGTTCTCCCAGAGGTTGCAGTCGTAGCAGATCAGGATCGTGGCCTTCCAGCCTTCGAGGTCCCAGAGCACGTACTCGCCGCCGGCCTGGAGATACGGCGAGACGAAAGGATGCAGCTTGCGGTAGCGCACCACATTGCCTTCGGGACTGACCGCCACGTAGGCATTGTACAGGCTGCCGCCCTCGCTGCGGTCGATCTCCAATGTGCCGGCCAGCACGTGAATATCATTGGCCCGGCTAATCTCCCTGAGCGCTCCCACTGTTTCCCCAGCGGGGATTTCAACGGCCAGGTGGGCCAGCTCTTCGTAGCTGAGAGTTCCCAGGTACATGTAGCTGGTGATACAGCATTCCGGGAAAGCCACCGCTCGTGCTCCCCGGCCGGCCGCCAGTCTGGCGAAGTGTTCCACGCGGCCGAGGTTGTAGGTCTTGTCGCCGGGCCGGTGCTCCATCTGTACGCTCGCCACCTTGATTTTTTCCATGATGGATCCCCTTCCCTTTTGCATTGCAGCGCTTCAGCCCGGAACTGTCCGGATGAGATATCAACTGGAATTTAATCCTGGATTATATCTATTTACCGGCCAAAAGCTTATTTGTTCTTTTGTCGCCAAAAGAACCAAAAGCGTTTCCTTTGTAACCAAAGGAAAACAAAGTTAATCCGGGCACTGGAGACTTCTACTCCGCTCCCTCGGCGGTCGCCTTCGAGGACTTCATCCACTCACCTCCCCGCACTTGTCCTCGAAATGGCCTGCCTGCCACCGGAATCATTCAACGGGCCTCGATGGAAATTACGAGGCTGCTGCACGCTCCTCTTGCATCAGCTCGGCCAGGCAGTCTTCGGCTGTGCACGGTATAAAAAATGCCTTATCCTGATATTACTACGGATAAATATTGATACTCATCAGACACTTTAGGCTTCAGCCAAAAAACTCTTCTTCCAGCATCAGGCACAGGCAGTGGTAGACCGGCAGATGAAGCTGCTGCACCTCGTGCACCGAATCGGCCGGCACCCGGATACAGACATCCACCAGGCCGGCCAGCTCGCCGCCGATCCGGCCGGTCAAGCCCACCGTGGCCAGGCCCAGGGCATGCGCCACTTCCGCGGCGTGCAGGATGTTCTTCGAATTGCCGGAGGTGCTGATCCCGACGAAAACATCACCGGGCTTTCCCAGGGCCAGCACTCCTTGAGCGAACACCAGCCCGGGGTCGGCATCGTTGCTCCAGGCGGTGGAAAAGCTCACGAGCGATGGCAGCGGCACTGCCGGCAGGCCGCCCTGCAGCTTATCGGCCAGCTCCGGGCCGATCTTTTCCCGGATTCCGGCCGGCAGGGGCCTGGTGCTGACGAAGCCTTTGAGCAGCTCTCCGGCCCAGTGTTCGCAATCGGCAGCGCTGCCGCCGTTACCGGCCAGCAGCAGCTTGCCGCCGGCGCGGAAGGAAACAGCCATCACTCCGCAGGCATTTTCGATACTCTCCCGGCAGACGGCAAGTCCGGGAAATCCGGCGGCCAATTTATCGAGTTGTTTTTTAACATCCATCCGGACCGGTATCCTTTTCTATTCAGACTGAGCCCTGGTTCCGCACGAACCGGACACGGTTGCGTTTGGCTGCAAAGACTTTCCCTGCATACAAAAAAATACTTCGCCTGCCGCGAAAATCAATATTGTTCCCGTTCTGCATTGAAATATGTCCTGGTTTGTCTTATCTTATTCCAGCTTTTACGGCAGTTAAAGCCATCAAGCAAGGACGGCGGCGCTGGGATGGAACCGGTCAGGGAGAAATACTTTTTCGACGGCAGAGAATGGGACTGGGAGGCGCTGAGCGCCTATCTCGACCACGACTACAGCCGGCTGCAGAGCGATGGGCGGGACCGGGTAAGCCGGGCCTTGAATCTGGTGGAAGGCCGCGACGTGCTGGATGTGGGCTGCCACGCTGGCCAGCAGGCGCATTATCTGGCGGAGCGTGGCCACCGGGTGCTGGGAGTGGACGTCGATGATAACCTTCTCGAAATCGCCAGGCGCAAGTACGGCGGCCCGGGAGTGGAATTCGCCGGTACGGACGGCACCCGGCTCGACTTCGCGGACGGCTCTTTCGACTGCGCGATCCTGCTCGAAGTGCTCGAACACACCGAACACCCGCGCGGTCTGGTGCGAGAAATCCACCGGGTTTTGAGACCGGGCGGGCATCTGGTGGTTTCGGTGCCCAATGCGGCCAGCTATCATACCCTGGCCCGTTCGCTGTTGTTGAACCTGAAATCCTATTACCGCAGAATGGAATCCTGGCCGGCGTTCGCCACGGACCAGCGTGACCATTACTATTACTGGGACCCCTTCACGCTCTACCGTCTGCTCAACCGGCAGGGATTCCGCTACGTGGACCATGCTTTCAGCGACAACCTGAAGCTGGTCAACGTTCTGGCTGGAATACTGCCATTCCTTCGGCGTATCTCCACCTGCTTCATCCTCAAGGTGCGCCGGGAAGGCTGACAGTCGCGCTTCGCCGGGCCGTATTTCAATCCCGAATGAAAGAGGAATCGCAATGAGCAGAATTACCGCTGACAAAAGCCGGATCAGGCAGCTTGCCGAACAGGCTGGCGTTCCCCTGGCCGATGCCGTACTCAGGGCGCTCAAAAAAGGCGCTGACCGGGGTACGGACCAGGTCACCCTGCTGGCCGCCTGTCCCAACAGCGAGGCGGTCACCCGGGCCGCTATCCGGGCGGCCAAGGCCAGTGATGCGCCGATCAAGTTCGCCGCCACGCTCAACCAGGTGGACACCGATGGCGGCTACACCGGCTGGACCCAGCCGGAGTTCATGGAGCTGGTGCGGCG
>JAZDIG010000139.1:0-5888 GCA_043805105.1 Candidatus Glassiibacteriota bacterium
GATAAATCGGGGCGAAGCAGGGCGGGGTGTGTAATGGCCGAACCCGCTCCTGGCTTGGCGTAGGGGCGACCAGCAGTCGCCCGGTGGGGCCGGGTAGGGTCCGTATCCTCTCGAAAGGGGTGCTGGCTGTGGGGCGCAGCCTGCTGCGCCCTCCCCAACGGAGTGTGTAATACGTGAAGACTGGCGGTCGCCCGGTGGGGCCGGGAGGATCTGTGTCATCTGTCTTTTATCCGTGTAATCCGTGATTCTGAATCACGGATGTCACAGATGTGGCGCGGATTGCACGGATGCCCCACTCAGCCCCCAAACCGGCAGTGACCGATCTCCCGGCCGGCAGCGGGACCGGGCGGGGCCAGTCCTCTTGATATATCCGGCTTTCTGTGAAAAACGGCTTCGAGTGTTTTATATTCGACTTCGGACATCTGTCCCGGAGGTAGCATGGCATATCGGCGGTTCGGCAGGTTTGAAGCTCTTCTATTCCTCACGATATCTTTCTTAAGCTTCATCAGCCTCCGTGCCCAGACCGATTCCATCCCGGCCTTTCCCGGCGCGGAGGGTTTCGGCGCATACTCCATCGGCGGCCGGGGCGGACGGGTGATCCACGTCACCAGCCTCGCCCCGAACGGCCCGGGCAGCCTCCAGGAAGCCCTCGCCACCCAGGGCCCCCGGATCATCGTCTTCGACACCAGCGGCGTGATCCGCGGCGACCTGGAAATCCCCTACGGCCAGGTGACCATCCTGGGCCAGACCGCTCCCGGGGCCGGCATCACGATCAATGGCATGCTGGCCACGGTCTACGATGAGTCCGGAAAAGCGCGCTACGATGACATCGTCATCCGCTTCCTGCGCGTCCGGCCTTTCAGACGCAGCCAGCCGGTCAGCTGGGCCGATGCGCTCCAGTTCTCCGGCGGCTACCGCTGCGTGCTGGACCACATGACTTTCAGTTGGGCCAGCGATGAAACCGTGGACATCTACAGCTCCCGCTATGTCACCGTGCAGTGGTGCACGGTCGAGGAATCCGACATGGAAGGCCACGAGGAGGGCGTACACAACTACGGCATGATCAGCGGGCCGGAGGGCGGGCCGCTCACGGTCCACCACACCCTGTTCGCCCATCATAGAAGGCGCTGCCCGGCGGTGGCGAACGCGCCCTGCGACGTGCGCAACAACGTGGTCTACGACTTCCGCGATGGTTTCCTTCACGACAACGACCCCAACGACGGCACTTTCAACATAGTCGGCAACTACTGGAAGACAGGGCCCAGTGAATCGCAAATCTTCCCCTTCTGTTTCTGGGCCGGCGCCCACTACTACCTGGCGGATAATTATTTCGTAGATCCGCAGTACACCGGCCTGATCCAGGACCCCTGGGCGGAGAGAGACAAGCTGAATGGGATCAAGTATTACGCCGACCGGGGCGGTCTGAAAGCCGACGTTCCCGGTGAGGTGCCGCCGGTGACGACCCATACGCCTCAGGAAGCCTACGAGCTGGTGCTCGAGCGGGCCGGCTGCTTCCCGCGCGACACGGTCAGCAGGCGCACGATCAATGAAGTCCGTACCCGCACCGGCCTCTGGGGCCGCCACGAGCCGGCCGACCTGCTGGCCGGCCTGTCTCCGGCCGCCCCGCCCCGCGACACCGACCGCGACGGTATGCCGGACGCCTTCGAGCGCGGCCGCGGCCTGGACCCGGCGGACAGCACCGACCATTCAAAAGTGATGCACTCTGGCTACACCGCCATCGAGGAGTACGCCAACCAGCTCGCGGAGGCGCTGGTGGAGTACCGGGGAATTCTCCCGCCCAAGGGCGACCTGAACGGTGACCGCAGGCAGAACATTTTCGACCTTCTCAGCCTGCTCGGTATGCTGACAAAAAAACAGAGATCCTGGGAGGCGGACATCAACTGGGACCGCAAAGTCGACATCTTCGACCTGCTGGCCCTGCTGCGCGAGCTCAAGGCAGGCTAACCCCCCCGCCAGCGGCCGGCGGCGCTTATGCGAACTATCTATCATTCATAAAATATTCGAGATTTTACCATGTTTTTAGTCATGTTATGTTTTTACCGTACCGGAACACAAGCCGGACACCGTGCGGCAAGGGAAAATTCACGGTACGCACAATTGGAACACACCTGGGGCCGTTTTCATCCGGGGGCCGCGCTGTCCGAGCCTGAATTTTGGAAGCGGAGTAGAGGCGGCTTGCACACCGCTGGCGGAAGAAGCGACGTGGTTTGGCGGGCGATTCGCGACAGCGTGCCCCGCACCGTGGGAGCGGAGTAAAAGCTCTGGAAACGCCATGGGCGGGAAATAATCCAAGTCCAGGCGAGTTCGCGGCCCCCAAGGCCTTTTCCTACTTTCGGCCCGCGAAAGTAGGAAAAAAAGCTTTTCCGAACAAAGCTTGCAATTTCCTGACCAGACAATTCTGACCCTGACCCTTTGCAAAGTGGGGAAGACCGCCTCCCCATACGGAGTAGAGGCACCAAGGGGGATTAACTTAAATGTTCTGATAATGAATCTTTATTTCTCTGTTAATTGGCCGTAACAACTCACAAACGGAGACCCGCTCACCATGAAATGCACAAGATTCTTATCCGCTATGTCCATTCTGATCCTGACAGTCTTTATCGGCTATTTACCGGCCGAAACGGCCACCCCCTTGCGCTCGCGCGGCTACAGCCTGATCCCGACCCCACGCCAGGTGGAGCTTCGGGAGGGAGAAGTCGCTGTAGACCGAGGCTGGGAAGCGGTCACGGAGGGCGCTGGGAGCGAATTTGCCCGGGAGAGTCTCTGCCGCGGCCTGGCCGGACTCCACGGACTGACTGTCACCGGCGGAGGCGGCGGCCGGATCGTGCTGAAAATCGATCCGCGGAGCGTAACACAGGGGCCGAACGAATCCACCCGGGAGCAGGCTTACCGGATCGAGATCGAAAACGGCCGGGTGACCGTGAGCGGGAACGCCCAGGCCGGCCTGTTCTACGGCGTGCAGAGCCTGCTGCAAATGTTGAAAGCGGCTCCCGGCGGGGTCTGGACCCTGCCGGCCGGCCGGATCACCGACTGGCCCGAGCTGCCGCTGCGTTTCGTGCACTGGGACACCAAGCACCACCAGAACCGGATCGAGACCCTGAAACGCTACCTCGACTGGGCCGCCCTGTTCAAGGTCAACCTGATCGGCTTCGAAATGGAGGACAAGTACGAGTATCCCAGCCACCCGGTTATCGGCGCGCCGGGGGCCTACACCAAGTCTCAGATGCAGGAGCTGACCCGTTACGCCCTGGAGCGCCACATCCAGCTCGTCCCGCAGATCCAGTCCCCGGCCCACATGGCCTACGTGCTCAAGCATCCCGAATTCGCCCACTTGCGCGCCGACGGCAGCAACTACCAGGCCTGCATGTGCGACGAGGAAGCGCTCCGGCTGATCTTCGACATGTACTCCGACATGATCGAGGCCACGCCGGGAGTAGACTACTTCCACGTCTCCACCGATGAAGTCTATTTCGCCGGAATCTGCGACAAATGCCTGAAAAAGCGGCCCTTCAACGATGAGAACCGGAGCCTCACCTGGGTGGAGTACGTCAACCGGGCCTTCGCCTGGCTGGCCGAACGCCACCGCCGGATGCTCTGCTGGGTCGAATACCCGATGCTCGAGCGCCATCTCCATCTCCTGCCGGCCGGCCTGATCAACGGCGTGGCCTCCACCGGCGACTCCTGGGTCCGCGAGATCGACAAGGCCGGGATCGACCAGCTTATCTACAACAGCCAGCAGGGGGGCGAGCTGCTCTTCCCCAACTGCCTCAGCTCGGAGACTACCTACCGGGGCCGTCCGCTCACCGGCCGGGTGAGCGAAGCAGCCCAGACCGTCCGCGCCGCTCTCGGCCGCAAAACCCGCGCGATCGGCACCTATGCCGCGGCCTGGGATGACAGCGGCTTGCACGATGAAACCTTCTGGCTCGGCTGGGCCACCGTCACCCAGTATGGCTGGTCGCCCGAGGCGCCCTCGGCGGAACAGTCCGTGGCCGACTTCATGGACGTCTACTACGGCCCGGGCAACCAGGACCTGATCGAAGTTTACCGCACCCTGATGGAGGGGGCGCGCTTCTACGAGGATGCCTGGGACCGGGTGCCTGCTACCCGCTTGAAACCCTCCTACGGCAGTTGGGCGCGCAAAGGCCGCGACACCACCCGCATTGACCTCACCCTCGAACCGCCGCAGCTGCCATTCAGCTACGACATGACCCTGGTGGTCGAGGACAATTTCAGCCGCAAGTACGCCCGGCAGCTCGAGCTGGCCCCGCAGATGCTGGTCCGGCTCGACCGGCTGATCCACCAGCTCGAGGGCAAGCTGGGAAGCGACATCCGCAACCGCTACAACCTCGAGGTGCTGATCTCGATCGCCCGGCTCGAAAGCCACTTCTGCAGCATGCTCCTGGAGCTCAGGGAAGTCGAAAGGCTCCTGTTCGAGGCCTCCGCTCTTCTCGACCAGGGGCGCGAAGACGAGGTGGTGGCCCGCCTGGTGCAGGCCCAGCGCCGGGTGGCCGGCATCCTGGCCGACCGGGCCCGGATGTGGGAAGAGCTGGTAGCTACCTGGGAAAAAAGCCGCTTCCCCAAGGGCCGGAGCGTGGACGGTCGGCAGTTCGTGCACGTCCTGGATGACCTCAAGGACCACCGCGCAGATCGCCGGCCGGGCCTGGACTACATGCTCGAGCCGTTCGAAAACATCGGCCTGGAGGACTGGAACCGGCGTTTCGGTGCCTACATCCAAAGCTTCGCCGCCGGTACCGGCCTCCCGGTGCCGGACTTGACCTATTGAGCCGGTCAGTAATGACAGTCAGGTTTTTGTTGCGCCGGGACTCAATGCCTGACGCAGACGCGCACTCTTGGGGATGGATTTTAAACCCGCACGTACATCTTGCGGCAGGGGATGATTCACAGTGTGCACATTCGGAACACGACTGGGACCGGATTTTCCCAGGGGGCCGCGCTGTCCGAGCCTGAATATTGGAAGCGGAGCAGATGCGGCGTGCACACCACTGTCGGAAGAAGCTCTGTGGCGTGGCGGGCGATTCGCCCCAGCGTGCCCCGCACCGTCGGAGCGGAGTAAGGGCTTTGAAAACATCATAGGCTGGAAATTATCCCAGTCCCGGCGAGTTCGCGGCCCCCAAGGCCTTTGCCTACTTTCGGCCCGCGAAAGTAGAAAAAACACTTTTCAGAATAAGGCATGTAATTTCCTCACCGGACAATTCCGGATCCAGCGACAATCACCCCAATCAAAGGTACGTGACATGAAACCCTGTTTCGTCGCAACCGCCTCTCTCCTGATTTATGCCGCTGCTTACGGAGCGCCGGCCACGGATTCGCTGCCCGCTTTTCCCGGCGCGGAGGGCTGGGGCGCGAACACCCCCGGCGGCCGGGGCGGACGCGTGATAATAGTCACCAACCTGAACACCTCCGGCCCGGGCAGCCTGCAGGCAGCCTGCAGCGCCCAGGATCCCCGGATCGTGGTCTTCGACACCAGCGGAGTGATCCCCGGGCCGGTCACTATCGAACACGGCCGGATCACGATCATGGGCCAGACCGCGCCGGGGGCCGGCATCACGATCGGGGGCAAGCTGGCCACCGACACCACCGGCGGCGGCGTGGTAAGCGACATCGTAGTGCGCTTTTTGCGCGTACGGCCCGAGCAGCTTGCCACCGGCGACGGCAGCGACCAGGACGCCGTGCAGTTCAACCGGGTCAACCGCTGCGTGCTCGACCACCTCTCGATCGCCTGGAGCACGGACGAAAACATCGGTTTCTACGAAGCGCGCGAAAGTACCGTACAGTGGTGTTCGGTGGAAGAGGCCTGCGCCGAGGGCCACTACAAGGGCCGGCACAACTACGGCCTGCTCTGTGGG
>JAZDIG010000140.1:0-4881 GCA_043805105.1 Candidatus Glassiibacteriota bacterium
CTTGTCGGCTTCTCCCTCTTCACCCTCGAAGTCCAGTTTCAGCTCGATCCCATCCTCCAGCGAAGCCGCCCTTTCGATGTGGAACTCCGCCACCGGCTCATCCTCTTCGCCCTGGTCTTTTTCCTTCAGCTCGAAGCCCGCTGGCTCTTGCGGCTCCTCCTCGGTTTCCCGGGCGACAGGGACCGCTGAAGTTTCTGTTTTCTGGTTGGGGGTCGGGGTGAGTACCGCCGGCGCTTCTTGCGCGGCATGAAAAGTGCCGCCGGTCTCTTGCGCGGCAGCGGGTGCGATCTCCGGCTCCTCGGCTCCTTCGCCGGCCGGTGGGACCGGCTGCAGCCTGGAGGACGAGGGCAGGTGTTCGACAGCCTCTCCGGCTGCGCTCATGATGGCATCGAGATCGAGGGGACCGGTGGAGGAAGCCTGCCGGCTTCCGGCGGGCTCCGCAGCTTTTTCCGCAGCCGGCGGCTCCGGGGTACGGCCGGGCGCGCCGAGTTCGAGCATTTCTTCCAGGTCGAAGCCGCCGCTTGCGGCGGGCGGTTGCGTTACAGGCGCAGCCGGCGGCTCTGGCTCGGCAGCCCTTTGAGGCTCCTCCCGAGGAGCTTCCTCTTCTGCGGCGGCCGCCGGCGACAAATCCTCTCCCACTTCCTGCAGGTCTGGGAGCTTGGCAGCCTCCGCCTCCAATAGGGCGGCCGGCTCCTGCGCACGTTCGACCGGCGACATCAGTTTCTCTGCGGTCGGCGGTCCACCCTCGGCCGGCTCCGGCTCTTCGACCGTCGCCTGCGTCCCGGTGATCTCCTGGATTTCAGGCAGATCGTCCCGAGCCGGTTCAGCCGCATTTTCAGCTATTTCGACTATTGCCGGTTCCGTCACGAGGATGGTTTCCGCGGACTCCGCAGTCTCGGCCTGGCTGTCGGCCATAAGCGCCGGCTCCTGAGTGGGTGGTTTTTCGGCCTGGACCGTGTCGGCGGGCGCTTCAGGAGGGGATTCGACAATCAGTGTGCTTTCCACTGCCCGGGCCACCGGTTCGGGCGCTGCCGTTCCGGTGGTTACCGCGGAAATATCCTGGAAAATCGGTTGAGATTCTTCCCCGGCGATCGGCTCCAGGGTTTCGGCTGGAGATTCGGCGGCCAGCGTGTCTGCGGCGGCCTCTTCCACCACCGGGGCCTCGACCGGCTCTTCTTCCAGCGGCGGCACCTCGGTCTCCGGCACCTCGGCCAGGGCCGGTCCGGGTAACGCCGCCAGGCGCTCCTCCCTCACCCGTCCGAGGAAGTTTTCGAGCTGGCGCTGCTGGCCGGAATACTTTTCGAGGCTGCGCCCGAAGCGCTTCATGCGCCCCTCGTGTTCGGCGCAGAGTTTTTCGTATTGCGGGCGGTCGTATTCACCGAGCTGGTAGCGGAGAGACAACTCCTGGATCTTTTCTTCGTAACTCTTTTCCAGGAGCCGGAGCTGGTTGGAGAAAAGCCTGATTTCGGAAAGACGGACTTCGTACTCGCTCAGTCCCAGGGAAACTTCTCCGTCCACTGCTTCCAGGTAACTCTGATATTCCTGGTGCAGCTTCTGGAAGACGTAGTCCGAAATTTTTTCCCGGTTCTGTTCGAGGTATTCGAGTCGGCGGCGGCAACGGGCCTTGAGTTCGAGCAGCTCGCCCAGACGGCGGCCGATGAACCTCAGCCCGGCCGGAATCCTTTCGTTACCGCTGTTCATGCCCCCCCGGAGGCTTAAGCGACGGCACCCTGTTTCCCCAGTGCAGCCTGGTCAGACGACATCCAGCTGTGAAAGAACGTTCTGCAGCCGTTCCATATTCAGCCTGTAGCTTTTGATCTTTTTCCGGTAATAGTCGATTTTGCTTTTTTTTTCGACGCCGATCTTCTCATACTCCTCGGCTGTGTACTCGCCCAGCGCGTGGCGCACCTTGAGCTCTTCCAGGGAGCGCACGGCCAGCTTGTCCGCCTCCTCCAGCCGCCGGACGAGGTCCCGGTAGTCCTGAAGCGTGCACTCGAAGTTCTTCGCCTGGCATCTTATCTCGCGGTCGATATTTTCCAGGCGCAGCTCGTAATCCGTTTTCACCCGCTGGAGCACTTCCTCGGCCACTTCGTCCTTCTTGCTTTCGATCATCTTGATCAATTCACGGACGCGGTTGCGCTCTTCCAGCAGGGGGATCAATTTGTCGCCGGAGGTCTCCGCCTGGCCCCTGGTATTTTCCGATTCGGGTATCCTCAACATGCTGCTCTCGACCGGCCTCCTGACAAGCCTTAACTCCTTGATTTTTTAAAAGTTATTACTACTTCAGACCTTTCGATTCATCTTATCACAACCGGCAAACGAGTGTCAAGCCTTTTTCCCCCGCCAACAGCCGGCCATTCCGCGACGGGCTTAAGCTGAATGATAACTGCCTAAATTTAGGGTAGTTACATATCCTTGACAATTTTTTTTTATTCTATTAGTTTCCATCAGTTTCAGTACCGTAGCCTGCGGGTTTTTTCCTGTTGGCGCACCCGCGGGCCTCCCCAAAGATAAACACCGGAATCGCTCATTTATTTTTGCAGACCATCGATTCGACGAGTGTCACTTTTTTTGATCTGGGTCGTTACATTTTTCACAACCCTCGATTCAGTCTGACAGCTTTTCATTGACGCTTCAACATTCAAGTGCCTGCCCGGGTCCCCTTCCCCCCTCAGGCTGGGAACGGGCCAGGCAGCAAACAGATTCGGTAAGTGACTCCCGACGGAGGAAGTTCATGAAAGAGCCCGACCGCAAAACACTTGCCGGCGAAATAAAGGCGATCGCCGCCACCGAGGGCAACGAGCGCACGCGCCTGATCAACGTCGTACGCAAGGTGCAGCAGTCCTACGCTCAGGTGAGCGAAGAGATGATCGATCTCATCGCCGCCGCGCTCGGCATTGAAAGGATCGAGGTGGAAGGGGTAGTTTCCTTCTACCACTTTCTCAGCAAGAAAAAAACCGGTAAATATCCGGTCTATCTCGACAACAGCGCAGTAGCCGAAATAATGGGCGTCGCGGCCGTGGCCCAGGCCTTCGAAAAGGAGCTGGGCATCGGCTTCGGCCAGGTAACCGCCAACGGGCTGCTGTCGCTGCACTGGACGAGTTGTATCGGGATGAGCGATCAGGAGCCGGCGGCGCTGATCGGCGGCCTGCCCTTCACTTGCCTCGACCCGCAGAAAGTCAGGAAGATCGCCGCCGGGCTGAAAGCCGGCCGCACTCCGCAGCAGCTGGTCGATGATTTCGGTTACGGGGACGGCAACAACGCCCACGAACTGGTGCGTTCGATGGTACGTAACAACCTGCAGAAGAAAGGCCCCGTGTTGTTCGCCGAACGGGAAAACGGGGCGGGCCTGCGCAAGGCGGTGTCGCTTTCACCCGAGCAAGTGATCGAGGAAGTGAAGAAGAGCCGTCTGCGCGGCCGGGGCGGAGCCGGATTTCCCACCGGCATGAAATGGGATTTCTGCCGCCGGGCCAAAGGCGAGGAGCATTACGTTTTCTGCAACGCCGACGAGGGCGAGCCCGGCACTTTCACCAACCGCGTGCTGTTGACCGAGGTGCCGGATCTGGTGTTCGAGGGGATGACCGTGGCCGGCTACGCAATCGGCGCGCGCCACGGCGTTCTCTACCTGCGCCTGGAATATCTGTATCTGCTGGCTTACCTCGAGGATGTGCTCGAAAAGCGCCGCCGGGCCGGCCTGCTCGGCAGTAACGTAGCCGGCAAAGCCGGATTCGATTTCGACATCCGCATCCAGCTCGGCGCAGGAGCTTACATCTGCGGCGAGGAGAGCGCGCTGATCAATTCCAGCGAGGGGCGCCGGGGCGAGCCGCGCGACAGGCCGCCGTTCCCGGTCCAGGCCGGCTTCCTGG
Organism: Candidatus Glassiibacteriota bacterium; assembly: GCA_043805105.1. Classification (GTDB taxonomy): domain Bacteria; phylum Gemmatimonadota; class Glassbacteria; order GWA2-58-10; family GWA2-58-10; genus JAZDIG01. The sequence goes on from JAZDIG010000140.1 coordinate 3,867, forward strand.
GCCGGCCCACGCTGGTCAACAACGTGGAAACCCTGGCCGCCTCCGCCCGCGTGGTGGAAAACAGCGCCGACTGGTTCATCTCCTTCGAAAGCGGCCAGTCCACCGGCACCAAGCTCCTGTCGATCTCCGGCGATTGCGGCAAGCCCGGAGTCTACGAGCTGTCGATGGGACTGTCGGTACACACCATCCTGCAGGTGGTGGGCGCCGAGGAGGTCGGAGCGGTGCAGGTGGGCGGCCCCAGCGGCAGCTTCATCGCCGAAAAGGACTTCGATCGCAAGATCTGCTACGATGACCTGGGCACCGGCGGAGCGCTCATGATTTTCGGCGCAGGCCGGGACATACTGGCCATGGTCTACAACTTCGCTCGCTTCTTCGAAAGCGAGTCCTGCGGCTGGTGCGTGCCCTGCCGGGTGGGCACCGGACTGCTGCGCAGAAAGCTGGAAAAGATTCTCGCGGGCAACGGCACCCGGGGCGACCTGACCGAACTGGAAGAGTGGGGCCGGATCATCCGGAGCACTTCCCGCTGCGGGCTAGGCCAGACCGCCGCGAACCCGGAACTGACCACGCTGGCCAACTTCCGCGACCTCTACGAAGGCCGGATCACCGAGGACGAGTACCTGACCGGCTTCAACCTGGAAAAGGCCGTGGCGGATGCCTGCGATGCCACCGGTAGAGAATTTCTAAACGAATGAGAAGAGGCAAACATGAGCGCTGAAATAATAATCATCATCGACGGAGTCGAATGCAGCGCCAAGGCCAGCCAGTCGATCCTGCAGGCCGCAGACGAGGCCGGGATCTACATTCCCCGGCTTTGCAGCCAGCCCGACCTGCCGCCCTGCGGCAGCTGCCGGGTCTGCACGGTCAAGGTCAACGGCCGCAACATGGCGGCCTGCACCACGCCGGCCGCCGACGGCATGATCGTCGAGAACGAGACCGCCGAAATCGCCGACCTCAGACGGGCTATCATCGAGATGTTGTTCGTCGAGGGCAACCATTACTGTCCGTTCTGCGAGCG
>JAZDIG010000141.1:0-18794 GCA_043805105.1 Candidatus Glassiibacteriota bacterium
TTGCCGAAGAATACAGGAAATGCCGGATGTCAGGATATTCAAGCCCGCCGGGATTCCTTTCTCCTCCAGAGAGAACATTACCCTTGGACTAGATGAACTCGAGGCATTGCGCCTGGCAGATATGGAGGGTCTGTATCAGGAAAAGGCGGCCAGTCTGATGAACGTATCCCGTCAGACTTTCGGCAGGATTGTCACCGAAGCCCGTCGCAAAGTGGCAGAAGCCATCATCGAGGGGAAAATGCTGATTATTGAAGGAGGTAATTTTGAAATGGCGACAACCAGAACGTTCAAGTGCTACGATTGCGGCCACCAGTGGGACGAGCTTTTTGGCACCGGCAGGCCGCAGGTTTGTCCGTCCTGCAAGAGCATCAATCTTCACCGCTTCGATTTCCCGCAGGGAGGGCCTGGCATTGGAGGCAGGTGTCGCCGCCGCGGGTTCGGACTGAGGGGAAATCCGGCAAATCGGAACAGGACCCTTAAAAAAGGAGTCGAAGAATGAAAATTGCGGTGGCATCGAAGGATGGAATTTCTATTGCTGAACATTTCGGCAGGAGTGCCCATTTTATCGTTTATCAGATCGAGAAGGGCGCTGTTGCAGACAGTGAAATCCGCTCGCTGGCTTCAATCCAGCCCGGCCGGGATGACTGCACCGGCAAAAGCTCGAATGGGGTGCAACACGAAGGCGACTACGGCCACTCAGCATTCATCGACCTGCTCAAAGACTGTGACATAGTGATCAGTCACGGCATGGGTCGGCGGGCCGCTGTCGAACTGAAAAATTCCGGGATCGAACCATGCACCATCCGGGAAATCCTGTCTCCGGGTGAAGCGGTCGCAGGTTATCTCGCCGGCTCATTAAAATCTGCGGATGAATTTTGCAGATGCCACGATAATTAACTGTCCGGCATAGTCTGGCTGAGGCGGATTTATTTAGCGGTGGTAGCCCAGGCGGCGGTCGGCGCTGTCGTCCCGGATGCTGCGGTCGGCTGAACGCGGCAGGCGGGCCGGGTCGATCCGGTTGGCGTAAAAGGCGATTGCGCCCTGGGTGCCTCCCACCAGAAACAGCCGCTCGCCATCGGAGGCGGCGTCGGTCGGCACCAGGGGCAGGTCGATCTCCTGGTACAGCATCCCGCGCAGGCCATCGGCCACCTGGAGTTTGCGCGGGTCGGCGTGATCCTGCAGAAACAGCCCCTCTCCATACGCGTAGACGAATTCGCCGCTGACCGAAATGTCATCGCGGCGGAAGAGGCTCCGGCGGTCCACGATCAACAGCTGTTCCGAGTCGAGCACGTAGCCGTCGGGAAGGCCGGACGGCAGGTAGAGGTCTCGCACTTCGCCCCGCACCGCTATCTGCGAAAGCTGTTCGGCGCGCTTGCTGTCGAAGACGTTCACGAATCCCGGAGAGCCGACCCAGGCGTAGCAGGTATCGGGATCGAGGCGGATCACGGACAGCTCGCCGCGAGTGTTGAAAACATCCACCAGACGGTCGCGGCCGATATAGCGGAGCTGGCTGCCACGTGTTTCGTACAGCCCGTCGTCCGCCAGCCAGGGCGGCTCGCACTTGAACGGCCGGGCCGGCCAGGTGCGCGACAAGCCGATGTTCTCCTCCACCCCGAAACGGTAAAGCTCCGATCGGGCCAGCACGTAGACGTCCTTTTCACCCGCCAGCATCCCCAGCGCCGGCTGGGGCAGCGGAACGTTGCCGCGCCGGAAGCTCTTTCCCAGGTCCGCCCGGGTGACGTAGCGGTCCTGGTCGGCCACCAGGTAGATTTCCGCTTCGCTGGTCGGGGAAAAAAGCCGCACTCCGCCGGGAAGCTCGAGACTGATATTGATCGCCACCTGCGACGGCGGGCTGGGCAGGAGCGTGGCCAGGCTGTCGTCAAACATCACGAAGTGCCGGCCTTTGCGGTTATAATACAGGCTCCCGCCGGCTGGGATGATCTCCTCGATCCGGTAATTCTCCGGGTCGAGTACCAGCAGGTTGTGCCGGAAAACGTTGTTGACCACGATCCGGTTCTCGCGATAATAAGCCCGGCCCAGAAGCACGCCCACCAGCACCGAAACCTCCTCCTGCAGGAGTTTCGGTTCGAGGATCGTGATCGAGCCGGAGAGGGAGTTGGCCGCGTAAAGCTTATCGTTTGCCAGTACCAGCGGCCCGGGTCCCATCTCCACTTCCGTGCGCAGGAGCTTGCCGCCGAGGTCGGCGTCCAGGGAATAGACCGAATACAATCCACCCGCGGCGAAAAGCCTTTCCTTTCCCGAGGCCACCCCTCTCAACCCTTCCCCCACATCCCGCGTAGCCAGAAGCTGTCCCGACTGAACGTCCAGCCGGTAGAGCGTGCTCTGGGCCGCCAGATATACAGACTTACCGTCGCCGGCCGCGCAGAGACCGCGCAGGATGCCGGCCACTGAAACGACCCGCTCGCAGGTGAAACCGTAGTCACCTGAGACGAGCCGGTACACGGTCGAACGCTCGCAGCCGCCGGAAGCCAGAAAGAGCACATCGGTTTCCGGCGGGGCATAGAGGGCCAAGAGCGGCGAATCGGCCTGCAGGCGGTCCGGTTTCAGGACGCCGCGTTTGCCGTCCACCAGGCGGAGCTGGCCGCCGGCTGTGCCGGCCAGTACGATCGTATTGGTCTCTTCATGGTGGGCAATCAGCCAGGGGGGGTCAAGGTCGACCGGGATTTCGAGAGGTTCGGCGCCGCCGGAAAGGTCGTAGCGCATCAGCCGGTGCCGGGCTTCATCGGTGAAGTAAAGATAGGGGTCGCCCCGACTCTTGAGCACGGCGGAGGGTTCGAAGCCCAGAAACAGCGTGTCACGGAGCGAATAGTCGGCCAGGGAGAACACCAGCAGGCCGCGGGCGCCCCGCTCCACCAGGTACAGCTCGCCCGCCGGCAGGTTCACATCAAACGCCTGCAGGCCGCGCGGGGCCTGGATCACGCCCACTACGTCCGGCTTTTTGACGTCGATCACCGACAGGTTCCCGGAGCCCCGGTTGACTGTCACCAGCCGCCGGTCGTCCAGAACACGAAGATCCTCGATCAGGGTTCCGTTGCCGGCCGCCGGGCCGAAATGGAACAGAGCTTCCAGTTCCATCCGGCGCCAGGCCGTGTCGTAGCGGAAACCCACCGCCTCGCGGCTGCCCGGGATTTCCTTGGGCGTGAACACCCTGCGGTCCATGCCCTGCCAGCCCAGTTCGGGGAAGGTGCGTTCGAGCCATTCCATGGTGGCGGGCTCGAGCCTCTGCACCAGCTCGACGTATTCAGGCCGGAAATAGCCGTCCTGGTCGGTTTGCCGAGCGCACTCAGGCAAGGACCCGGTGCGCTGCCAGGGCAGCCGGAAGGAGGCCTGTGCCTGTGCCAGGGCGCCCACAACCAGTATCGCGGCCCAAACGAGGCCCGCCATCGATCTGGTGATTTTACCGGGTGCAGGACGCAATATTCGCTCTGGCTCCGTTTTTGGGGAAATCAGGGGAATTTCAGGGGGGAACCTTGCCTGGCGGACGTCCGGAAACGGACTGGAAAGTTGCGCCGACAGGAGGCGTTTGGGGTCCGGGTTATCGTCCCGGCCGGTCGCCCGGATCCAGGAAGCGTTCCGGATTACCTGGCAACCCTGCCGTGCAAGTTGTAAGTGTCGAGTGTGTCCGGCAGAGTCCGGCCGGCGAGCAGAGTTTCGACGAAGTCACCATTGGCCGGGGCTTTTTCCAGCAGCTCGAGAGCTTTTTTAAGCTGAAGATCGTAGTCGGTGGAGATACGCTGGGCCGTGTTACGATCGAAAGCCGCATCCGCCAGGTAGTAATAGAGCCAGTGGCGCACCAGCGCATCGGTCTGGTCGAACTCCTCTTTGGTGAGGTCGAAACCCTCGCTGCGCATCCGCTTGCGTACTTCGGCGACCATCTCCGGCGTAATAGTGGTGATTTTCTGCTTGAAATTGTCCGTGAACTCAACGCTGTCCAAGCTGTCCATACCGAATTTTGGATGGTTGTTTTTATACTCGATTGCGTAACGGAACATCAGATTGCGGAAAGTGCCCGCCTGTCTGAAGATTTTCTTCTCGGCCTCGGAAAGCGAATCGGGCCGGATCACCAGGTCGGGGGTGATGCCGCCGCCGCCCCGCACGGTGCGCCCCCCATCGGTGGTAAAGGTCTGCAGGGTATCCTCGGTCCGCAGCAGAGCGTGGTGACCGTCCTCCCCCATTCCATCGGCGTGGATGCAGCGTCCGCTGGGAGTGTAATATTTGGCGGTGGTGAGCTTGAGGGCATAATCATCCTGCAGGTCGATGATAGTCTGAACCGAACCCTTGCCGTAGCTGGTAGTGCCCATGATCACCGCTTTGTCGTGGTCCTGCAGGGCTCCGCTGACTATTTCGCTGGCGCTGGCGCTGCCGTTGGAAATCAGGGTGATGACCGGGCCGCCCGGCCATATCGGATTGTGCCTGGCCCGGAAAATCTGGTTGGAGCTTTTGATCCGTCCGCGGGTGGAAACGATCACCTGGCCGGGTTCGAGGAAGAGATCGGCCACGTCCACGGCCCGGGAAAGCAACCCGCCGGGGTTATCCCGCAGGTCGAAAATCAGCTTTTTCATGCCGTGGTTCTTCAGGTCGAATATCGCATCCTGCAGCTCCTCGCCGCTGTTTTGGCTGAAAACGCCGAGGCGGACGTAGCCGATCTCGGGCGTGAGCATGAACTTGCCCTGGATGCTTTCGATCTTGATGATGGCGCGGGTGATCTCGAAATGCATGTCTTCATCGCCGCCCAGCCGGTGGATCCAGATATTGACTTTGGTGCCGGGCACGCCCTTGAGCCGGTTGACCGCATCGTCCAGGCTCATCCCGAAGGTCGGCTCGTGCTCGATTCTCACGATCCTGTCCCCGCTCTGCAGTCCGACCCGCTGAGCCGGCGTGCCGGGGATAGGACTGAGCACGGTAAGGGTGTCTTCCCTGATCGAAATCTCGATCCCGATCCCGCCGAACTCACCCTTGGTCTGTTCCAACAGCCGCTTGTGACGGCTCTGATCCAGAAGCTGGCTGTGCATGTCAAGGCTTTCCACGAGGCCCTCGGCGGCACCGAGATACAGCTCTCCGGGCGGTAATTCATCCACGTACTCTTCCGCGATTACCTGGATCACTTCCTGAAGCTGGAGCATTTCCCTGGCGCTTTTCGGCCGGTCGTCATCGTACTGCGACGCCACCTTGCCTACGGCCGCCAGGAGAATCGCCACTGCGAATATCGTCCAGGCCCGGCGTGTCATGTTCCGCTCTCTTTCTGTTCCATTCGTCCCCAGGTTACATATCACCCAAAAACATCTTAAGACTATCCAATTTAAGCTCTTTTCCGGCAAAATGTCAACAGATAGCCTGTCGACAGGCGCCTTCTGGTAATACTCCCGGACGGCTGGAACGATTCAGCGAATTTATTTTATTCCGGATTTATTTTGCACTGAGGCCCGGTAAAACGATTGGCAGAGACCGGAGCACGGGGACCGAAAATCGTCGAGATTCCAGGCTGGGGAATCAATCAGGGACAGGTCAACCGGCGACTCTGTCGAGCTTGATCATTTTTTTGCCGCCGGGCAGGTAGTCCTCGGTAACCGGCCGTTGGAGACGGCGGAGGGCGCGGGTGATTTCAGCAATGCGCTTGGACTCGGTGACGATGTTCTGCACCTTCGAGACCATCCGGCTGTCCGCCTCGCCCAGGTCTTTGAGCAGCAGCTCGGCATTGCCGATTATCACGGTAAGCGGGTTGTTGATCTCGTGATTGACCGTCACCGCCACCTCGCCGACCGCAGCCAGACGCTCTTTTTCCACCAGCGCCTGGCGGGTTTCCTCCAGCCGGCGGTTGGTTTCCTGGAGCTGTCGGTTGGTTTCGGCGAGGCGGTTGAAGTAGAGGCTGCGCTCGATAATCACGCCCAGCTGGCCGGCGGCGATAGTCAGCAGCTGAAGGTTCTGGCGGTTGAAAGCGCCGGCCGTGGTATGGCCGAAATTCATCACCCCCACCACCCTTTCGCCTAAAAGCAGAGGTATTGAGAGAAAGGATTTCACCGGGCTCTTGCTCTCGCTCTTGCCCCGGTGCAGCTCGCTCAGCAGGATCGGCCGCTTCTGCTTGGCGACCCAGGCGCTCAGGCCGTTCCCCATGTCGAAGCTGACCGGCTGGATCAGGTCGACGGCATGGCCCTTGCTCGCCGCCAGATTCAGCTTCTGCTCCTTCTCGTCGAAGATGAACAGGGCGGCGAATTCGAAGTCCGCCAGTTCCTCCAGCAGGGCGAGCACGGAGTGATAGACGTTGTCCGGGTCGGTGCAGGAGGAGATGACCTGGCTGATCCGGAACAGCACCTCCAGCTCGTGATCCTGACGTTCGGTTTTATTCTTCTGTTTCATATTGTGGTAAATCGGCCGGGCGCGCTTGAAACTGTATTTTTTTCGGTACGGGATTCCCGTCCGGCAGATAAAAAGAGAGGCGGTCCGCCGGACCGCCCCCGCCGTCATTCTTCAGGCTCGAACCAGAACCCTTGCCTTTATCTTCTGATTTTCACCAGGCGGGAGCCGCAGATCGGACAGAGGCCGGGCTTGTCCGCGATAATGTGCACTTCATCCTGCCAGTAGCAGATGTACTTGTCGCTCATGTCCTTGTGGATACCCGCCATCAGCGCCTCGAAAGTACGGCGAGCCAGGTCCTGGATCGCTTCAAAGGCCAGCTCTTCCCTTTGGCGGAAGTTCAGGTGCGTCGAGGGGTCCTCGGTAACCGGGTAAATCTGTACGCCCCGGCCCAGGCTCCTGGAGCCGATCACTTTTTTCGAATAGTGCAGCGTCCCCTTGCGGCTGTCCACCAGCGCCAGGTCGATTTCACCGGAATAGGTCACCTTATTGCGCTTGAACAGCACCGGAATGAAAAAGCCGTCGTGGGTATCCATCTCCAGTGAGATCATCCGCAGGTAGGCGACGAAATCGCATTCGGTGAGGCGGCCCACGCGGGTCAGCACCTGGGGGTCGTAAGTGTCCGGGATGCGCGCCCGGTTGCGCTCGATAATGTCGGCCACCTCACTTTCAGTGAAAACCCGGAGGTAGTCCGCCGAACGGAGGTAAGCCTCCAGGTCGGTGCGGAAGTGGCCGAGGTCGAACGGCCAGTGAGCGGGAAAGCCGCGCACGTCGAGCACGCAGAGCCGGGTGGGCGGGTAAACCAGGTCCTCCAGGGGAAGCGTTCCGGAAACGTTCTGCGCCTGAAGGCCGGTGAACGTGGAAACCCAGAACGAAACTACCATCAGCAGTACAGCCGCCTGCCTTAACCGAATGGCCGGCAGCGGCTTTTCCGCCGGCCGGCCGCTGTGCACCCGCTCCTCGGCACGGCTTGTCAGGCCCCCGGTATTCTCCGGAAGCTCTTCCAGCGCGCCTCTATACATTAATCTCGAGTTCAAGGTCCACCTCACGGTCTATGCTGCGGGGATCGATCGGGGCGTTTCTTTTCTTTTTCATCGCCATCAGGTTGCGGGCCTGTCCGTAGCTGGCCGAATCGGTCGCTTCCTGGGCCGCCGCCTTGTCCTCGCGGCTCGCTGCTCCCGAGAGCGCCCACTTGATTTCCTCGCGCGAAAGGTTCATCTCCTGAGCGATGTCGCCGATCGTCCAGTTCTTGCTGCGTAACTGGCGGATCAGCCGGACCTGCATGTCGTCGGCGCCCTTACGCGAGACCGTTCCGGCGTAGACCTCGGCTTCCCCGCCGCCCCTGGAGAGCTGCTCCTTGATCCGCCTGGCGATGTCGGCGCCGTACATCCCGCGCTCGCCCACCGGCTTGAGCTCGAGTGCCAGTGTCTGGCTGGTTTCGCCCGCTTCCGCCGATGCCAGTTCGGCCTGTCTTTTGGTCGCCAGCTCCCTGGCCAGCACCCTGGCCACCTGGCGTTTGTTCTCGATCACACTGACCGGGCTCACGTTGCGCCCTTGTCCGCCGCCGCCGTTCCCACCGACCGACTGCCTGGACGGGACCAGCAGACCGAAAGACGATTCAGCTTTTCCACTTTTACGGCGGGCGAACCAGCCGGTTGCGAGGGTTAAAAAGAAAATAACCCCCATGATTACGGTCAGCATTTTCACCTGGCTGCGCAGCAGTAATAGGTTGGCGCCGTCGACCATCCTGCCTGAGACCGAACGGATGGCGCCGAGGATACCGCCGTTCTTCGCCGCCGGCTCACTTTGCCCGGCGCTGCCGGCGGACCCTGTGACTGCAATGGTCTGGGCGGTGGCAGTCGCCGTCTCTATCGGTTCGGATTCCGGGGCGGCGGGCGCAGCGGAAGTGGATTTCTCGTTATTTTCAATTGTTCCGGGATTCAGCAGCTCGGCTTCTTCACGGGTGGCGGGCACCCCCTCAACCTCCGGGGCCGGGGTCTTGTCGCCTCCGCCGCCGAGCGAGAGCTCGAACTCGTGCGCCGACAGCCGGCTGCGGCCGAGCGCCTTGTAGACCACACCGAGCTGGAAATGGGCCTCGGAGTCCGATCCGTCCATAGCGACGGCTTTTTCGAGAAGCGTGGCCGCCTGTGCAAACTCGCCCTTGTCCTTGGCGATCAGCCCCTGCCTGAGGTACGAGTCGGCGTCCTGTCCCGAGGCTTCGGCGCTCTCCGCCTGCGGCTTGTCTGCGGCCACTTGCACTTCGGCCGGCCGCTCGACGCCGGAGACCGCCTGGCTGAGCTTGCGATAGTCGACTTCCGGGCAGGAGGAAGCCAGACGGAGACGGGCATCCTCCCCGGGCAGACGGTCTGCCAGCTGGCGCCAACTGTTGCGCAGGCCATCGGCGTTGCCGTTCTGCAGATGCAGCCAGCTCATGTAAAGCGCGGCCGCGTCACCGAAATCGGCGCTCCTGGCGGCCCGGGAGAAATTGATCAGCGCCTTGTCGTTTTCGCCCTGCCGCAGCCGGATTCGACCGGCCTGGTAGTAGCTTTCCGGTACGCGCTGCCCGGCCCGGATCGCGCTGCGCAGGCTCATCAGGGCGGCGTCGTAGGTGCCTTTCTGCATCTGGTCGAGGCCGCGCCGATAGTAGTCCAGCGCCGGCGGCGTGTTGCCCTGGGTCGCGGGCGCGGAGGTTTCCGCAGCGCGCAGCTCCAGGATCACCCGAGGCGGGCTTGTGGTTTCGTAGGTCTTGAGCCGGAATGGATGCCTGGCCTTGATCCGCGCCACCACGGTCTTGCCGGACAGGGGCAAGAAAGTCACCGCCTCGACGTGCGGATTGCCGTCGAAGAGGTAAGACTGTTTGTCCAGAGCGATGCCGGTGCCCTCGAAGCGGATAAAAATCAGGTTTTCCGCAGCATTGGTTTCCACTTCGGTCTTCACCGCGGCATCGGTTTCGATAGCCACGCGGGCGTAGTCGGTCTCGCTGAAAAGCTTCACGCCGGTTATGTCAGCGGCCGGTAGGGGCAGGTAGCCGACGGTGAGCGCCGCCAGTGCGGCTGCAATCTGACTGAGAAATCTTTTCATGGCTTACCCCGGAGCTTTGTGAAATCGTCTTGCTGGTTCGTCTTTCGGCCCAAGCCGCGTAAAATGGGCTTCAGAGCTGTCTGAGGGAGCAATTGAGCAATAGTCGTGCCAGCCTGACCGATCCAGTCCGGGCCGGCAGATCGAGGCCTGGCGGGGAAGCTACGGCTCCGGCGGCAAATATCTCAGGGGATTCGTGAAAAATGGCGGGGAAATATTTTCCCAGTGAATGAAACCCGACAGGGGGCAGAGTTTCAGGCGCTGAGCACCCGGCCCTCGTCACCGGCCAGCTCGTCCTCGTCGCCGGTAATGGGTACCCGGCCCAGCACGATGTTAACGAAGGAGTCGACGTTCTCCATCTCTTCGCGCAGGGCAGCCAGGTAATGCGGCAGGTCCGCCTTGTTGTGTTCGTCCAGCCGCAGGGGCAGACTGTGGAGCACACCGCGGTAAAACGGAGGCACCAGCGGGTCGCCGCCGTTACCGATCCGGGCCGCGCGGGCCAGGATGTCGGCGAAGTGGACGATCGCGGTGAGCAGGGGATTCACCCTGGCGGTCAGCGGCAGATGGTGCAGCCTGATCGCTTCGGTGAGGGTCGGCGGCAGGTTCCAGCGGTGGGCCAGCCAGGCGCCCACTTCCGCATGGGTCACTCCGAAAACTTCCTCCTCGGCCCTAGCCAGCAGGATCTCCTTTTCCGCCACCAGGTGCAGACACCGGGAATAGTTCGCGGTCTGGTACTGGCTCAGAATCACTTTGCCGATGTCGTGGATCAGCCCGGCCACGAACGCCTCGCTCTCCAGCGCCCGGAACCCATGCAGGCGCGCCAGCATCCGGCTCGCCACCGCCACTGCCACCGAATGCTCCCAGAACCTGGTGTAGTCCAGCAGCTCCTCATCGCTGGTGGCCCGCGCCAGGCGGCTGATGACCGAGACCGAGAGGCCGAGGTTCTTGATGGTGTCGAAACCCAGCACCACGATCGCCAGATTGATCGAGGTTATCGGGTTGGGAAAGCCGTAATAGGCGGAGTTGGACAGCCTGAGCATGCGGGCGGTAAGAACCTGGTCGGTCTTGATCAGGCGGCTGAGTGAGCGGGCCGAGCTTTTCGGGTCGTCGATCAGCTCGACCATCTTGGCCACGACTGTCGGCAGGGTGGGAAGGTTGATGATGGTTTCGGTGATTTTCCTGAGGCGCTCTGTCTGTATTCCGAGTGCTTTCATATTCGCCTGAATAAACTGGATTGTGGCCTCTGACCTGCTCGTTCGCCTCAAGCCATCAGGTCGATCCTTCGTCCCGGGTCGGGCTTATCGTTTTCGATTCCGCCTCCCTGCGAATCGTTTCGTTCCGGGCCTGGCTGCTGAGGCTGGTCGGCACCGTGGTAAAATCCGTTCCGGTTCTTGCGCCGACCGCCTCCCCGGTTGTGACCCTCCTCCGGTGCCTCGGCCTTTTCCACCAGGTAATCCTCGAAACTTACCTGTTCCTCGCCCCGGCCGGGGAGTTTTTTGCCCCTTTCGACCGGAAATAAATTCGGAGTTCCCGAAACCGGCACTACCATTGGATACCCCCTTCCCGCTGGGGTAAAACAATACAACATTTTGACGGCGAAACAGATACAGTTTTAGCCGCCTGCAACCGGGTAGTGCGCCGGTAATTCTGCACTATAGCTTTACAGCAAGTTTAGTGCCTTGCGCCTCGTCTTGTCAAAGCGTGTATTTCAGCTTTCCCCTCAGCCTCAGCATTGATTCGGTGTGGATCTGGCAGACCCTGGATTCGGAGATCTGCATCACTTCGCCGATCTCCTTGAGGGTCAGACCTTCGTAATAGTAGAGAGCGACCACCAGTTTTTCCCGTTCGGGTAGGGTGTTGATCCCGCCCACCAGCAGCTGTTTCACCTCTTCGCGTTCGAGCACGGAGTGGGGACCGTAATTGTCGGAGTCCTCGATAACCTCCCCCAGGCTGATCGACTGGTCGTCGTCTTCATAGACCGTGTCGTTGAGCGAGAGGAAAGTGATCGGGCTGACATCCTCCAGCAGTTGCTGGTAATCCGGGAGGCTGATCCCCATTTTTTCGCTGACTTCCTTTTCGGTGGCGGGCCGGCCGAGTTTGCTTTCCAGCTCGTGGAGGTTTTTTTCCAGGTCACGCGCTTTCTTGCGCACGCTCCGGGGCACCCAGTCCAGACTCCTCAGCCCGTCGATGATCGAACCCTTGATCCGCAGGGCGGCATAAGAGGTAAAGCGGACCTGTTTTTCCGGCTTGTAGTTTTCGATCGCATCGATCAGGCCCAGGATGCCCAGGCTCTTGAGATCGTCGATCTCCACCGATTGGGGAAGCGACACCGCCAGCCGTTCCGAGATGTAGCTGACCAGGGACAGGTTGAGAATCATGACCCGCTCCCGGGTCTTCTGCTCGCCGCTCTGGCGGTATTCCGCCACCAGCCGCTCGATTTCATCGTTCTTGCGGTCCCGCTCGGCGGCCCTGGCTTCGCTGTCGGTCTGCAGGGCTTTACCGCCGCCTGCGGCCGTCTTTTTCCCGGCGCCCCGTAAGGATGTATTAGCTTGGAAGTTCTGCATCAAGGCCTTCCAGTTTCAAGTCAAGTTCCCGGCTGGTTATGTTCGACGTTGTCCAGGCGTTCTTCCCTCTCCGGCGGGGAAGCCTCTCCCCCCTCGAACACCTGATCGTAGCTTTCCGGCTCGCCGAAATGCGCCGGCCGGTCCGGTTCGATACCCTCGACCATTTTCAGCAGGTACCAGCGCAGGGCGAAGCCAGCCAGGCTGAAAAGAGTCAGGAGCAGGATCGAGCGGAAAAGCGCGGTCATAAAGGGGATTCCGCTCACCACGCAGATCAGCATAGTCAGATACGACATCAAAAACGAAAGCTTGAGGATGTTACCTTCCATGGTCCCTCGTCAAGGCTCAGAATACGTTTCCCAGCACCAGCCTGGCGATCTTCTTCGCATTGGCCGCCTCGATGTCCTCGGGAACTTCCTGACCGAAAGTGAGGTAGCTGACCGGCAGGCCGGAATCGCGAGCCACCGTGACCGCCGAACCGAAAGTGAGGGTCTCGTCGAACTTGGTAAGCAACAGCCGCATGTTCCTGGCCGTGCGGAAGCGCTTGATCGCATGCTGCATGTCGTGCGGCTTGGTGTTCACGCTCAGCACCAGATGGATTTCGTCCGGGGCTGCGGCCTGGATGAAGTCTTTCAGCTCGGTCAGCAGCTTGTCGTTGTACTGGCTGCCTCCGGGTGTGTCGATCAGGATCGCGTCCTTGTCCTGGTGGCGCTTGATCGCCTTGGTGATGTCCCGCGGCGAATGGGCGATCTCCATCGGGATGTCGGCGATTTCGCTGAACGTGCCGAGCTGCTGGGTGGCGGCCACGCGGTAGGTGTCGGCGGTCACCAGGGCGACGTTCTTTTCGCCGAAGAATTTCTTGTTGGTGGCGAGCTTGGCCAGGCTGGTGGTCTTACCCACTCCGGAGGGTCCGGCAAAAATCACCACCAACGGCTCCTTGGTGCGCATCGGTGTCGGCTCGGCCACGGCGATCATCCCGGCGATCTCCTCGACCAGGTACTTTTCGACCAGGGTCCGGTCGCCGTATTCTGTCTCGCTGAACTTGCCGTAGATCTTCTGGACCAGTTCGCCGGCGGTCTTTTCCTCCAGCTCGGTTTCCACCAGCTTCCGGAAAATCTCCTTCAGTACCGGCGGCAGGGCCGGCATTTTCTGGAAGCGGATCTGTTCGGCCATCTCGCTGATTACGTCCTTCAGGTCCTTCATTTCAGACTGGAGCTGGCGGACGTTGCCGGAATCGGCCGTCCTCGGCGCGGCGAAGTTCCGGGTAACTGTGGAGCTTTCCAGGCCGGAGAGGCTGGAGCGGATGGCGTTGGTGAAGTCGCCGTTGCCGCCGTTCTTGACCGGCCCCTCGTCGCCGACCGTCACCGAGATGCGGCTGCCGGTAGGCCGGGCCGGGCCTGGGGCCGGGGTCTTGCGGCCGGACACCAGAACGTTGTCCTCGGTGGTCGCCGTGACCTCGAACATCTCCTTGCCCATGAAGTCGAGCAGGCCGCCGCGGCTGATCTTGCGGGAGCCGAGGATTACCGCGGCGGTGCCCAGGTCACGCTTCATTTTTTCGAGGGCGTCCCGCATGTTGGGAGCCACGTACTTTTTTACTTTCATATCAGCACACTCTCCTTTTCTGTCTGGACGGTGCCGAAGGAGACAATATCAGCCGTCTGCGGCAGTTCGGCGTAACTGATGACCACGAGGTTGGGGAACACCGGTTCGACCAGACGTTTGAAATACTGGCGGATCGTGGGCGAGAGGACCAGCAGGGGCTGCAGCCCCTCGGCGCCCATCCGCTCGACGTGTTCGTGAAGCGAACCGGTCACATCTTCGATGAATCGCGGCGGCAGGGCCAGGGAAGCGCCCTTCTGGACGCCGGACTGGATAACCTCGATGATCATCCTTTCGATCTCCGGCGCCAGGGTGATCGCGGTCACCTTGCCTTCCGCGTCGCGGTACAGACTGTAGATCGTGCGCGCCAGGCTTTGCCGGACGTATTCGGTGAGGGTGTTGAGGTCCTTGGTCTGGCTCGCGTAGTCGCTCAAAGCCTCGAGAATCGTCACCAGGTCGCGGATCGGGACGCGCTCGTGCAGCAGGTTTTGCAGCACTTTCTGCACGCTGCCCACACTCAGCGCGCCCGGCACCAGCTCCTCGACCAGTGTAGCGTTTTCCTTTTTGACGTTGCCGAGCAGGGTCTGGACGTCCTGGCGGCTGAGGATTTCGTGGGCGTGGCGCTTGATCGTCTCCATCAGATGGGTGGCCAGTACGGCCGGAGCTTCCACTACCGTGTAGCCGCTGGTTTCCGCCTGTTCCTTCTGCTCCTCGCCGATCCAGATCGCCTCCAGGCCGAACACCTGTTCCCGGGTATGGGCGCCCTCTATTTTTTCGGTCACGGTGCCGGGGTCGAGCGCCATGAAGCGGCCCACCAGCACCTCGCCGCGGGCCACATCCACGCCCCTGATCTTGATCACGTATTCGTTGTTCTTGAGCTGGATGTTGTCCCGGATTCGGATCGGCGGGACGATGATGCCGATCTCCAGGGCGCACTGCTTGCGTATTTCAGTAATCCGTCCCAGCAGGTCGCCGCCCTGATCGGTGTCCACCAACGGGATGAGGCCGTAGCCGATTTCCAGTTCCAGGGGATCGACTTGCAGGTATTCCTCGATCTGGGCGTGTACGTCCCGCGGCCGGCTTTCCTCCTTGCGCTCCTCTTCCTGGACTTTCTCCGTCTCGACGATCTGCCGGCGTGCACCCACGGCCAACAGCCCCACCAGCGTGGCCAGGATGAGGAACGGCAAGGTAGGCAGTCCCGGAGTCAGGCCGAAAAAGACCAGCACGAAGGTGGTGATCACCAGGGCCCGGGGCCGGGCCATGAGCTGGTTGTGGATGTCGATACCGAGGTGGCTTTCGCTGGAGGCGCGGGTAATAATCACGCCGGCGGCGGTGGAGACCACCAGGGCCGGAATCTGGCTCACCAGACCGTCACCCACGGTCAGCAGGGTATAGGTCTTGATCGCGTCCGGAAAGCTCATTCCGCGCTGAATCACGCCGATTACAAATCCGCCCAGGATATTAATAAAGGTAATCAGGATGGCGGCGACGGCGTCTCCGCGCACAAACTTGGCGGCGCCGTCCATGGCGCCGTAGAATTCGGCTTCGCGGTCGATCTTTTCGCGCCTGGCCCTGGCCTGCCGCTCATCGATCAGCCCGTTGTTCAGGTCGGCGTCGATCGCCATCTGCTTGCCGGGCATCTTGTCCAAGGTGAAGCGGGCCGCCACCTCGGCGATACGCCCGGCGCCCTTGGTCAACACCACGAAGTTGATTATCACCAGAATGCAGAAGATGATCAGGCCCACCACGTAGTTGCCGCCCACCACGAACGTGCCGAACGCCTCGATCACCCGGCCGGCGTAGGCTTCCGAGAGAATGAGCCGGGTGGAGGCGACGTTGAGCGACAGCCGGAAAAGGGTGACCATCAGGAGCAGTCCCGGGAAAACCGAAAACTGAAGCGGCTCGGTGGTATACAGCACCACTACCAGCACCAGCAGGGAGAGGCTGATGTCCAGGGTGAGCATGATGTCCAACAAGAACGGCGGCATTGGGATGATCATCACCACCAGAATCCCCACCAGGCTCACGGCCAGAATTACGTCACTGTACTTGCCGAACCGCATAGGGCTGCCTGTTGCCTCTCCAGTTCAATTTAAAAAATTGATTTGTTCTTGAGCCGGTAAACGTAGGCCAGCACCTCGGCCACCGCCTTGTACAGCTTGGCCGGGATTTCCTGTCCCACTTCGCACATCTTGTAGAGCATCTGCGCCAGGGGCTTGTTTTCCACGATTGGAATACCGTTGGCCCGGGCGATCTCCTTGATTTTTTCCGCCAGCAGGCGCTGGCCCTTGGCCAGCACCGTGGGCGCCGCCATCGAATCGTGGTCGTACTTGAGGGCCACGGCCAGGTGGACCGGGTTGGTGACCACCACGTCCGCCTCCTTGACATCGGCCATCATGCGATGCCGCGCCGCCTCCATCATGATCGAGCGGATGCGGCTCTTGACCATCGGGTCGCCTTCCTGCTGCTTGCGCTCTTCCTTGATCTCGGTGCGGCTCATGCGCAATTCCTTGAAGTACTTGTAGCGCTGCCAGAGGTAGTCCAGGACGGCCAATAAGAGCAGCAACAGGGCGATCCGCAGGCTCAATTTAAAAATCTGCAGCATCAGGTAGACGAAAAATTGCCCGATATCCTGGTCCAGCAGCAGGATGTAATCGTTGAACATGCCGCGGATCGTCCAGGCCGACAGCGCACCCACGGCCAGCACCTTGAGAATACTCTTGACCATCTCCACCAGGGCGCGGGTCGAGGCGAAGGTACGCTTGAGACCCTTGATCGGGTTCATCTTGCTCATTTTGGGCGCCAGCGGCTTCCAGGTCAAGTTCGGCCCGCTCTGCGCCACTCCGGTAACAACTCCCACCACCAGCAGCAGGACAAACAGCGGCCCCATGATCCGGAGCATGAAGAATACCGAGGCCTCGGTCAGCTCGCACAGGTTGTGCCGGCCGATCTCCATGGTAGCGGCGTTGTTGAAGATGTAGTAGCTCGCCTCTCTCATACCCTGCCACATCGAGGAGCCGAAAAAGTAAAGCGCCAGCACGCCGGCCAACAGCACCATCATGCTGGAAAGCTCCACCGACCGGGGGACGTTGCCTTCCAGGCGCGCGTCCTCCAGGCGCTTTTGAGTAGGTTCCTCGGTCCTTTCTTCCTGGCTGGTATTTTCTTCAGCCACTTCTCACTCTCCGCTTACAGGAACCGCAGGGCGATCAGGATGTTGTTTTCCATGTTCGCCACGAGTTTGCCGAACACATAGGAAAAGTACGGCAGGCTGATCCCCAGGAGCAGGATCCCCAGACCCACTTTCACCGGGAAGCCGATAATGAACACGTTGATCTGCGGCGCGGTGCGGGCGATGAAGCCCAGGGCCACGTCCGCCAGGAACAGCGCCGCCAGCAGCGGTGCGCCCATCTTGAGCGCGATCACGAAAACATCGGCCGTCATGCGGGTCAGCTCCCCGATCAGGGGCTCCTTAAGAATCACGCCGGCAATGGGAATCACGTGAAAGCTGGCGGCCAGGCTCTTGAACAGGAAGTGGTCCCAGAACAGGCTCAGGTAGATCAGCACGGCCAGCAGGTTCTGCAGGGTGCCGATCAGGCTGATCTGCACCTCGCTCATCGGGTCGATCACGTTCCCGATCCCCAGGCCCATCTGATAGCCCACCAGGTCGCCGGCGAACTGGATGCCGTGGAAGATCAGCATGGAGATGTAGCCCAGGGCCAGGCCCACCACCAGCTCCTTGAACACCACGCCGGTGTAAGTCCAGAGGTTCTCCGGCAGGGGCACGTTCGTCAGGTTCAGCGTCGGCACCAGTACGAAAGTGATCACCAGGGACAGCCCGATCCGCATCAGGCGCGGAACGTTCTCGCTGCCGAAAAACGGCATCATGAAGATTATCCCGCTCACACGGAAAAAGATCAGCGAGTAAATTTCCACCTGGCGCAGGGCTATGTCCGTTATCTGCATCTGGTACCCGTTCGGCTTCTCTTATCAGTCAGACCGATGCTATCTCACGTAGTTCGGAATGTTGTTTATCAGCTCGATACTGAAATCCAGCATGGTGTTCATCATCCAGGGCATGAACAGGATCAGCGAAACGACCACGGCGATGATCTTGGGGATGAAAGTCAGGGTCTGCTCCTGGATCGAGGTGGCGGTCTGGATCACGCTGATCGTCACCCCCACGATCAGGCCGGCGATCAGCATGGGGCTCGCCACCAGTACGGAAGTAAAAAAAACTTCACGGCCGAGATGTATGATAAATTGCTGGCTCAATCTTCTTCTCCTCCCTCAGGCGAAACTTCTCATCAGGCTGCTCACCAATAGATACCAGCCGTCCACCATCACGAACAGCAGCACCTTGAACGGCAGCGAAATGATAATAGGCGGCAGCATGAGCATGCCCATCGACAGGAGCACGCTGGAGACGATCATGTCGATCATGATAAACGGCAGGTACAGCAGGAACCCGATCTGGAAGGCAATCCGCAGCTCGCTGATAATGAAGGCCGGGATCAGCACCAGGGTCGGAACTTCCTCCGCGGTCTTGGGCTTCTCCATTTTGGCCATGAAGACGAACAGCGACAGGTCCTTCTCGCGCACCTGGTGGAACATGAAGGTCCGCAAGGGGGCCAGGCCCCGGTCGAAAGCCTCCGGCTGGGTGATGTCGTGCCGCAGATAGGGCTGCAGCGCGTTGTCGTTGATGTCTTTCCAGACCGGGCTCATGATGTAGAAGGTCAGAAACAGCGCCAGGCCGATCAGAATCTGGTTGGCCGGCATGCCCTGGGTGCCCAGTGCCTGGCGCAGGAAGTGGAAGACCACCACGATCCGGGTGAAACTGGTCATCATGATCAGGATCGAGGGCGCCAGGGTCAGCAGGGTCATCAGGAACAACAGCTGCAGCGTAATCGCGAAATCCTCGGGCTGCTGGCTGGCCCCCAAGCCGATCTGCACGCTGGGGAAAATAGTTCCGCCTGCGCCGGCCGGCGCCTGGGCGGACGCCTCGCCGTGGCAACTGAACGTAGCGATTGCGATCAAGATCAGAAGGCCGAGCGAGGCTCGAATGACGGCCTTCCGGGTCGATATTGGCATAGGCTGTCCCAACCCCCGGTAAAGGAATGAATTTTTCTGCCGGGACAAGGAGAGCAAATTCCATACCGGGGGCCGAAAGCCGGGAATTTCGGATTC
>JAZDIG010000142.1:0-2865 GCA_043805105.1 Candidatus Glassiibacteriota bacterium
GCGGCGATCATGGCGGTGAATAGCTGGGTCGCCTGGCTGGGTTCGCCGTCGATAGTCACGTGTGTATAATGAGTGCCGATCGTGGCCGCGGCCTGGGGCATCGCCGGAGAAATCAGGCCGAACGATTCGCAGACGAACTGGCCGGAGATGTTGAACACCGACCAGGGATTGAGCGCGATCCGGCCGGTGTAAGGCGGCACCAGGCCGATTTCCATGAGCTGCCGGGCGTAGGCATTGGCGCTCCAGATCGCCCGGTTGATGTGCGCCTTCCACAGCCCGGCGATCGTTTCCGGCGGCAGGAAAAGCTCGCCGGTTCGCTGCATTTCGCAGATATAGACCCACTCGATGTCGGTGTCGTCATCGGTGCGGGCCCCATTCGGCAGCGAGGGAGTGTAATGCTCCACGCTCCCCGGCTCCTCGAAGTACTTGAATTCGTGCGGCAGGCCGTTGAGGTTGCCCAGGATTTCGGCAGCCAGCCCCCCGGCGATCCGGTCGTACAGCTCCGCCTCGGTCATTTCCACGTGGGTCGGAGGCAGACCCAGTTCCCGGCGGGTCATGCCCTCCCGTTCTTCCTCGTTCCGGCAGCCGGCGGCAGCCAGGGCCATCAGGCACAGGATGTAAAGCAACAGGACACGGGCCATCGCGGGACACCTCCATCCGGTCGATACTAAAATTATCTTTCTACTGGCGGTTCGCCCCATTAAAATCAATAAAGTCAGAATCTCCTGTCCCGACAATCTAAGCGCCGTTCCGGCCGCCGACAAGAAGCACGGGCCGGGCCGGCCGACCTTTGGAGGACCAATGAAATACAGTCGAATCACTATTCCCCCGGGGGCCGCGCAACCGGTTTCGACCGCTGCCGAAGAGCTGGCCGCGGCCACGGGGGCGAGGGTGACCGAAAGCAAGTTTAGGGGGTCGGCCGGGGAGGGGGAGATAGCCCTGGCGCAGGGCGAGGCGGCCCTGGCGGCGGCTGAAGTGCGGCGGCTGCTGGCCGGCGTCCCGGCCGGCGCGGAATGGGAGGCGGTAGCGGTCACCGGCGGCGGACTGGTGATCGCCGGATCGAGCGCGCGTAACGTCTGCCATGCGGCCCTGGCCTGGATCGCCGACCCCGCCAGGGAGACCGGCCGGGCCTCGCGCTACGCTTTCAAGGAGCGATTCAGCATGTGGGACGTCACCCTCAACCAGTGGTACCGGGGCACGGTGGCTTTCGACCGGCAGAAACATCTGCGCGAGCTGGCCCGCCTGGGCCACACTGGCGTGGAAGTCAACCGCTACGCGGACGCCGGCGGCGGCTGGCACGTCCGCCACCGCAAGTTCCCCGGCGATTCCTACGCCTGGTACCTGAGCTACTGCCCGGCCCTGGATGCGTTCGTCGAAAGTTCGCTCACCGAGGGGATTTACGAGCCGGAGGAGCTCCAGCGGAACCTCGCCGACCTCGAAGAGGCGGCCGCGATTGCCCGCAGCTACGGGATGGCCCCGGGCTTCGTCTGCTACGAACCGCGCTGCGTGAGCGAAAAGATTTTCGACCGGCACCCTCATCTGCGCGGCTCCCGCACCGACCACCCGGGCCGCAGCCTGGAGCCCCGCTACGCGCTCGACATCGCCCACCCCCGGGTGCTCGAACATTACGCCGAAATGCTGACCAGACTGATGAGCCGCGTTCCGGACCTGCGCTACTTCGTGTTCTGGACCGGGGACAGCGGCTCCGGGCTGCCGTTCGCCAGGTGGCTTTATTTCGGCCCGAACGGCTCCTACCTCGCCCGCTCGAAAACAGTCGAACGGATGGCCGCCGAATTTTCCGGTACTCTGGTCGAAGCCGGCAGGAAGATCAACCCGGAATTCGAAGTGATCATGGAGCTGAGCTGGGAGTACACGCAAAAGGAGCGGGAGCGGATCACCTCGGCCCTGCCCGAGGGCATCACCCTTTCCCATCCCCTGGGCGGCTCGGCCAGCGGTATCCTGTGCGGCACCGACCCGGAGGTCTCGCGGCATTACTTCAGCTTCGACCGCCAGTGCGGCAAGGAGCCTTACGGAGAAATCGTGGTGTCGTCCTGGTGGGACACTGAACCCGTGTACGGGCTGGCTTTCCCCACGATTGTCAAGCAGAAGTTCGATAGCCTCCGCGCGCTGGAACTCGATAAATTCTTCACCCGCGGCGGAATTTATTCACCTTCGCAATGCCCTTACGCGATCAACCACGAGGTGTACCGGGAGCTGGTGCGCGGCCGTGAAATTGCCGACCTGCACGCGTTCCTGATGGAAATTGCGACCCGCTGGTGTATCGGCAGCGAGCCTCAGGCCGAATTACTGGTCAAGGCCGGGCTCCTGGGCGAAGAGGCCCTGCGGCAATGGCCGGTGCTGAACTGGTACATGGCCGGCCCCTGCACGACCCAGGCCCGTTGGATCACCCGGCCGCTGGTCCCCGATTTTTCGCGGCTCACGGCCGATGAGACCGCGGCTTTCCGAAGGGCGGTGTTCACCCTGGAGTCCGATGTCGCCCGGCAGAACCTGGCTTTCGAGGGCGGGATCCGGATGTACAAGGAGGAACAATTCGAACGGGCGGTGAAAGAATTCGACCAGCGGATGCTGCCCCAGCTCGAACTGACAGTCGGCGTGCTCGACCAGGCCCTCGACCTCGGTGCTCTCGATGTGCTCGTCGACCAGCGCAATCGCTACCGCGGCTGGCTGCTACTCAACCGCACGGTGCGTAACTGCCTGGCCGCCCAGAGGGCGATCAACCTCTACCTGCTTCCTCCGCGCCCTTTATAACTTCCTCGCGACCGAAAGCGGTCACCATTATCATGTGCGGCATGCGGCTGAGCGGAAGCGCCCTTAGCTGCCTGGCCGTCTCATTGCCATCCATGC
>JAZDIG010000143.1:0-2113 GCA_043805105.1 Candidatus Glassiibacteriota bacterium
CTGACGGTGAAATAGCCAATCTACAAAGTAAAGGATATCTGCCATGAAACCCAGTCGCAGGGAGTTTCTGGCTGCCGCCATTGGCGCGAGCCTGGCCGCCGGCCTCTCCTGCCGCGGGGCGGCCCGGCGGGACCTGGAGGCTGGATCGGGCGGGCCGCCGGCAGCCGAGGGCCTGGACCCGGATGAGGCGGAGATCCTCTACTACGCCTCCCTGGCGCCCAGCGGCCACAATGCCCAGCCCTGGCGGGTGCGGGTAGCCGAACGGTTCCACTGGGTGGTCGAATCCGACCTCGGCCGCAGCCTCGCTGCCACGGACCCGGAAAACCGCGAAATGACCCTGTCGCTGGGAGCGTTCGTTGAAAATCTGGCGGCCGCCGCCAGCGCGCTGGGCTATGAAGCCCAACTCACGGAGGCCCAGGGGACTCCTGAACATGGCGTTTCCGTGGGCGTACGGATTGTGGAGGCCGGCCCCACCGGCTTGCCCCTCGAAACGATCTCTCTGCGCCGGATGGTGAGGAACGGCCAGTTGGACCGGCCTTTCTCCCAGGCCCTGCTTACGGCCCTGGCCGCACCCCTGGAAGGTCATTTCTACTTTTTCCCGCGGACCAGCCGCCAGGGGCGGTTTATCGCGGAAGTGGCCCTGGAAGCCTACCGGCTGCAGGCCGGCCGGGATGCGGCCCAGGTCGAGCTCGCCCGCTGGATTCGCTTCGATGACGGCCAGGCTCTGGCGTTGCGGGATGGGCTGTCGGCCGAGGGGCTGGAGATCACCGGCATCGCCGGCTGGTACGTCCGCCACTTTATCGGCCGGGAGGACCTGACCGGCGAAAGCTTCCGCAACGCCGGGATCGACCGGGCGGCGAAACAGGTGGCACAGGGAGCCGGCTGGATCGTGCTGACCGGCGCGGGCAAGTCGGCTCAGGCGCTGGTCGAGGCGGGCCGGCGCTTCGAAAAAGTGTGCCTGGCTGCCCGCGGTCTGGGCGTGGCGATTCACCCGATGAGCCAGGCCCTGGAAGAATCCACCTGGCGCGACCTGCTGGCCGTGGAGCTGGGTATCGACGGCTTGCTCCAGTTCGTGCTGCGCACGGGTTTCGTGGACCGCTACCCTGTTCCGGTGAGTCTCCGGCGGCCGGTGAGCTGGTTCGTCGAACGGATGTAATCCCGTAACGAACCTCGTGTTCGCCCATACCTCGATCTCAAGCTCTATTTCTTCCCGCGCACGTCCACTGCCGTCACCCTGGCCACCGACTCCATCACCCGGCCGAAACTCTCCATGTCCGCCCGGGTGACTCCCTCCACCACCTCCCGCTCGAACTTTTCCAGCACCCGGCGCAGCTTTTCGGCTGTCCGCCGCCCCTCGGGCAAGGTTCCCACCACCCAGGAACGCCGGTCAGCTGGGTTGTTGTCCCGCGAAATCAGCCCGCGCTTCTCCAGCCGGTCCAGGAGCGAGGTCATGGTCGAGCGCTTAAGGCCGAATACCCGGTTCAGCTCGCCGATACTGCAGGGGCCGTAGCTCAAAAGGTAGGTGAGCGCATGGCCCTCCAGCGTGCTCACCCCCAGCTCCGTGCAGCTTTTCTCCAGGTAGAGCGAAATCTGCCGGGTGGCCTTGTGAATCGGTGAAAGAATCCTGAGCGGATGCATGCTTATCCCCGGTATTTAACCGAAAAAGGTTCAGGCTTGAGTGTACGGATTTTCATCGGCGCTGGGCCCGTAGATCGATGGCACCTTAACACCGAGCAGGCGGAGGTAAACTTGAAGCTGCCCGCGATGATGGTATATGTGGTTCAGCATGATAGTACGGGCCACCGCGATCCGCGGCAGTGTAAGCAACACTTCGCCGCCCCTGGTCAATTTCCAAGGCGCTGTAATTTTCTGATCGTCCAGAGTACTCAACACCTTACTGGCTAACTCGACGTTTTTAGTAAAGGCACTCAGAAGCTCGGCCAGGCTTTTGGCTGCGGGAGGATTGGGTGGCCCTGCACTGCCAACGTCGAACCCTTCATTCGGTAACGTGTTGGCGATAAAAGCCGGCAGCGTTGCAACATGCCACGCGAGCTGACCGATAGAAAACGAAGAAGGATGAGGCTTCCAGGAGAGCTTATCCTCCGGAATCCGC
>JAZDIG010000144.1:0-21938 GCA_043805105.1 Candidatus Glassiibacteriota bacterium
GGGATTATCAATGGGGTGACCACCAATCCCACCCTGCTCAAGAAAGCCGGGGCCAAATCCTGGAAAGAAGCCAAGGCGATGCTGACGGCTATCCTGCGCCTGATGAAGCCCAATCCGGTCAGCCTCGAATTGACCGAAACCACGATCGCTGAAATGGTGGACCAGGCCCAGGAGCTTTACGCGCTGGGAGCCGAAAACGCGGTGATAAAGGTCGCAATCGGCGGCTACCCGGCCCTCGATCCGGCCAAGGACCCCTTTACCGGGCTGAAAGTGCTGCGCAAGCTCTGGGAGCGCGACATCCGGACCAATGCCACCCTGATTTTCAACTCGACCCAGGCCTTCTGGGCGGCCAATGCGGGCGCGACCTATGTCAGTCCTTTCATGGGCCGCTTGGCAGATTACATGTACAAGAACGACCAGCCGGAGCTGCCGGCCGGCAACTCGCTCTACTGGATCATCGACCACAAGAACTCCCAAGGCGACCAGCGTACGCACAATTCCGAATACGTGGCCGTGGGTGGGGCGCGCAAAGATTCGGGGATCAGGCTGATCCGCGAAATAGCGGCCATCTTCGCCAATTACGACATCCATTCGGAAATCCTGGCGGCCAGCGTGCGCAACGCGAGCCAGCTAACCGAGGTTTTCCTGGCCGGGGCCGATATCGTCACCGTGCCGGCGCAGATTCTCCGGACCGTGGCCGACCACCCTCTTTCCGATGCCGGCATGGTCAGTTTCGATAACGACGCCAAGGTGTTTTCGGGCTGAATCGAGAAGAAGGAGCGGCGGGAGAGGGTTGATTTATTCCGGTGACCGGCCGTGATAAGGCGCGCTGAGGGACGCGTTCGAGGCGTGACCTTAGGAATCGTGGACAACTCGACAAATGCTTACGGCTGGCTGTAGGAGAACTTCGTTTCACGCGAGCCGGCGGCTTCGACAACGTAACGCTCGATCGGTTTCCGGCTGAGCGCTCCGTGCATTTCCACCGTTACCCGGGTCCCCTCGACCGTGACCATGAAATATCCGGCCGCCTGGTTGGTTTTTCTGAAATACCGGATCCGGTCCTGATAAGTTCGCACCAGCTCCTGAAGCTGGCCGGCCCAGGGCGATTCACCGGCGGCGACGTTCTGGATCGTGTAGCTGGTGACAGGCGGCGAAGGTTCAGTCTCATCCAGGGGAATTTCCGAGTCCGGTATCATCTGTAAAAGCTGTTTTCCCGCCTCGTTTTCATAACCCACCACGCTGTAAACGTGTTCGTGGCCGCCGAAATAGATCCGGACGTTGTATTCGAGCAGAAGGTCCACGAACTCGCGCTGCTTTTGCGGATCGTAAACGTACCAGACGTCTCCGGAGCTGACCGGCCAGATCGTAGGATGCGCAATAACGAAGATGTGCTCCTTGTTCTTGTTCGCCTCCAGGTCCGCCTTGAGCCAATCCCACTGTTTATCCATGAGTTCGAAGATTCGTTTATCGTGGTCACCTCCCCGGCGGTCTGGAGGCTGAGCGTCGAGCAGAATGAAATGCGAGTTGCCGAAATCCACTGAAAAATGCCGGGCGGTGAGGCTCCGGCCGGTCTCCCGGGACATGAAAGGAAGAAAAGCCTCATCGTAGGCTCGTTCCATCCCCTCGCCCGCGGCCT
Organism: Candidatus Glassiibacteriota bacterium; assembly: GCA_043805105.1. Lineage (GTDB taxonomy): Bacteria > Gemmatimonadota > Glassbacteria > GWA2-58-10 > GWA2-58-10 > JAZDIG01. Next base: position 1,637 of record JAZDIG010000144.1, read on the forward strand.
CGTGATTGCCCATCGCATTGAACAGCGGAACCGGCATCGCCACCGAATTATAATCCTCCAGGAAATGCCGGAACTGGATTGCCGGGTCGCTTACTCCGCCGTGCACTATGTCCCCGCAACTGAAAATGGCCACAGGCCTGGGCTGGAATATTTCCGCCTGCTTTTTCAACTCATTCATCAGGGGAAGGAAATTATTTTCGGATTGCCGGATCGTGCGCCGGGTCCTCGCATCCAGAGCGCTCGTGTCCGAATAATCGTCCGTTCTCGCGTAATGCAGATCATCCACGACGATGAAGCTGAATGGCTGCGGCAGCGGCTTTTGGCCACAGGCGGTAATGAACGCCAAAAGCAACAGGCTCCACAGCATCTGCCGTCTGCGCATGATGACTCTCCCTGAGAAACGAACGTTGTCGGCGGCTGATCGGTCAGCCGGGTGGCTTGATATTCCCCGGTCAGCGAATCAATCCCTGCCGGACTCGAGCCTGTCAGCTACCTCGTATACCGGCTCGCGGGAATACTGATGGCTGCTGACCAGCATTTCGCCGATCAGGCCGGTGGAGATGAGCTGGATGCCGCCCAGCATGAGGAAAATGGCGAACAGGAGCATCGGCACACGCCCGCCGATGTTGTGGTGGACCAGCCAGTAGCCGGTAAAATAGAGCCCGATCGCAAAGCCGGCGGCGCAGAGCAGGCTGCCGAGCGTGCCGAAAAAGTGCAGAGGGCTCCGGTTGTAGCGGTTGAGGAAGACCACGGTGAGCAGGTCGAGGTAACCCTTGATGAAGCGGCCGGCGCCGAACTTGCTCCTGCCGAATCGGCGCGGATAATGGCGTACCTTGATTTCAGCCACCCGGTAGCCCTTCCAGAAGGCGAGCGCCGGCAGGTAGCGGTGCAGCTCACCGTAGATTTTGAGTGACCGCGCCACTTCTCCCCGGTAGAGCTTGAATCCGCAGTTGAAATCGTGCAGCCGGAGTCCGCTGACCCAGGATGTGACCAGGTTGAAAAGCTTCGAGGGCAGGGTCTTGGAGAGCGGGTCCCGGCGCTGATGTTTCCAGCCGGAGACCAGATCGTATCCCTCAGCCAGCCGGTCGAGCATAGCTGGGATTTCCTGGGGATCGTCCTGCAGGTCGCTGTCCATGGTAAAGACCAGTTCGCCGCGGCTGGCGGCAAACCCGGCGGCCAGAGCGGCGCTCTTGCCGAAATTGCGTCTGAACCGGATCACCGCCACCCGCGGGTCCCGGTTGTGAAGCCCGGCCAGCACCTCGAACGAGCCATCCGTGCTGCCGTCATCGATAAAGACGATCTCGAACGAGCGGCCCAGGCCCTCAATCACCTCGCGCAGCTTTTCGTAAAGCGGCTCGAGAGACTCCCTTTCATTGAAGACCGGGATGACTACCGAGATGTCCGGCCCGGCCTGGGGTGTGGATTTCGGACTCATCAGACACTGCTTCTTTCGATGTAAAACCGCTGCAGGACCCCGACCGCCAGATAGCAGGTCAACAGGAACGATCCACCGTAGCTGAACAGGGGCAGGGGCAGGCCGGTAATCGGCATCAGGCCCACGGTCATACCCACGTTGATAATGATGTGGCCGAAAAGGAAGCAGGCGATCCCCACCGAGGCCAGGCTGGCGAAGCTCGTACCCGATACCCGCGCCAGCTCGATGATGTGGTTCAAGAGCAGAAAAAACAACAGCAATGACACCGCTACGCCCAGAAAGCCGAATTCTTCACCCACCAGTGGGAAGATGAAATCGGTATGCTGGGCCGGCAGGAAGGCCAGGTTTTTCTGTGTACCCTCGAGGTATCCCTTGCCCAGCAGGCCTCCGGAGCCGATCGCCACCTTGCTCTGGATAATCTGCCAGCCGGAACCCTGCGGATCGCGCTCCGGCTGGAAAAACACCAGTATCCGGTTCTGCTGGTAGAGTTTGAGCGAGTTCCAGAGCGGGGAAGTGAGGATGCCGGTGAGAAGATTGGCCAGGGTGAAAATGGCCGCATCCATCAGGTAAATCCGGTTGTAGAAGATCAGGATGCAGAGAAAGATGAAGAACAGCCCCCAGAGCGGCAGGCGCATTTGGCCCAGCAGGGTGACCAGGGCGAGGTAGAAACTTACTATCGGGCTGACCAGCAGCAGAAGGTAAATCAGGGGCAGGCCGGCCCAGAACAACATCCCGAATAGGATGAAGCCGAACACTATCGAGGTGCCCAGGTCCGGCTGCAGCAGAACCAGTCCGGCCGGGACCAGAACGATTAACAGCGGAATGACCAGGTCTTTCAGCGAGTCGATGCGTTTCTTGCGGCCGGCGAGATAATTGGCCAGAGCCAGGATGGTAGCCAACTTGGCAAATTCGGCCGGCTGCACGTTGACGCCCGTGCCGGGAATCATGACCCAGCGCTCCACTCCCTTGCCGGTCACCAGCAGCACAACCAGAACTACCAGAGTCAGCCCATAACAGATATAGGACGTCATCTCCAGTACCCGTGAGTTGAAAGCGCTCACCAAAAACAGGGCGACTATCGAAATTGCCAGCCAGACCAGTTGCCGCTGGTAGTGGATTACCCCGCTGGCCCGCGTGGTCTGGATTTGATCGGCGCTGTAGATCATCAGGATACCGAACGCGGTCAGCAAAAAAACCAGGCCCAGCATGACCCAGTCGTATTTTCTGATCCAGATCATCGGTGAATCTCTCCAGCCGAACGTAAATCAGGGTGTAGAGCGAGTTCTTCCTGCTGTTCGGTCTGCCTGTACTCAATGTAGCGCAGGACCAGATCTCTGACCAAGCGCGCGGAGGAGGACCCGTGCAGGCCGTGTTCGACAACCACGCTTATCACGATCTCCGGAGCGTCAGCCGGGTAGATTCCGACGAACAGGGCGTGGTCTTCGCCGTGGGGGTTCTGCGAGGTGCCGGTCTTGCCGGCAAGCTGCTTTTCCTGACCCCAAAGGCGCGACCCGCGCGCGGTTCCCAACGGGCCATTGACCACGTCGGTGAGGGGAACGTGCAGAATTGCGATATTCTGCGGAGAAAAAACCGCATCCGGCATCCGGTAGCGTTCGGGCTCACCCATCAGCAGATGGGGACGATAGCGCTTGCCATTGGCGCAGATCGAGGCGTACATCGCGGTCAGCTGAAGGGGCGAGAGCGAGATTTCTCCCTGGCCGATCGAGAGATTGAGCACGTTGCCCGGTCCCCAATTGCCTCGTCCGTAGTTGCGGTTGAACCAGTTTTCATCCGGGACCAGGCCGCTTTCCTCGTTGGGCAGGTCGATCCCGGTTTTTTCGAAGTAGCCGCTTTCCTTGCCGTACCGGCAGAACGCTTCCAGCCCGATTTTGATGCCGAGCTGGTAGAAGAAGGTGTCGCAGGACTGCTCGACAGCCTGATGGAAGCCTATCTTGCCGTGCCCTCCGGCCTGCCAGCACTTGAAAAACCGCTTGCCGTACTGAAGTCCGCCGTGGCAGACCACCTCCAGGCTGCGCACGTCCGGCCCGATGTAGCCGAGTTCGGCGCCAAGCATGGCGGTGAAGGGCTTGAAAGTGGAACCCGGCGGGTAGTTCCCCTGGATCACACGGTTGAGAAACGGCTTGTTGGGGTGGAACAACAACTGGCGCCATTCATCGCTGGAAATGCCGGATGACAGACGATTGGGGTCGAAATCGGGCTTGCTGGCCAAGGCCAGAATCTCGCCGGTGTTGGGGTCCATCGCCACCATCGAGCCGATATCGACCGTGTCCAGAATCTCGTACATCGCCTGCTGCAGACGGATGTCGATCGTAAGCTGGAGGTCGCGGCCCCGCTCGGGCAGTATCGGCTGGCGGTCGAGGAAGGGACCCAGGTCCCGGCCGCTGGCATCCACTTCGATGAATTTCACCCCGCGCTTGCCATGCAGCAGATTCTCGTACTGCGCCTCGATACCGCTGCGGCCCACCAGGCTGCCCAGCGTGTAATCCTGGTAGCGCGCGCTTTCCATTTCGCTGTCGGTTATTTCGCCCACGTAGCCCAGCACGTGGGCCAGGATTTCGCCGTAAACGTAGCTGCGCTTCATGTCGCTGCGCAGGTGGATGCCGGGAAACTCGCTGCGGTGTTCCTCCAGAACGGCCTGTATCTTTTCATCGATGTCGGTGACCACTCGCAGCGGGCTCTGGCTGCGCTGGCGGTATTTCTGGACGAGCTGTTCCTGCTGGCTCACGCTCAGTCCCAGCAGCTCTGACAGCTTTTCCAGGGCAATCCGCATCGAATCCAACGGCTGCGGGTACAGTTCGATGGAATAGGCCGGGATATTTTCGGCCAGGACCCGACCGTTGCGGTCGGTGATCAGTCCCCGCGGCGGCGGCAGCTCGATCCGGCGCAGGCGGTTCTCCTCGGAGTGCAGGGAATACTCGGTGGTATGCAGCACCTGGTAGCGGAAAAAAATTGTGATCAGCACCAGGAAAGGTATCAGGATGAGGGCCCGGGCAAGCTGAGTCTTTAACAGGCGGTCGGATACACCCTCGTCGTGGAGACTCCTGTAAGGCATGCTACCAACTCCTGTTCGATCTGGTTTTCAACCCGAACAGCGAAAAAATCAGCACTCCCAGCGCCGCGGTGTAGAGAGCCGAGGGGATGGTGGAGAAAATTATCTGGTGCCAGAAACTTGCCTCGACGCGGGCCAGGAATACTCCATAAAATATCAGATCGTGGAACAGCTTGGCCACCAGAATAATTGTGCCCTGAACCACGTTCCGGTTGCTGAAAAATGAGTGTCTCGCCTTGCCGATAATAAAGCCCACCAGCACCTTGGCCAGCGCGTGCAGTCCGAAATAAGTGTAGCTGAACGAATCCTGAGCGATCCCGCAGAGGAAACCTGAGATCGAGCCTCCCACCGGACCCCAGTGCAGGGCGCAGTAAACCACCAGTACCAGGAACAGGTCCGGGTACAGCTCACTGATCGTAAGGTACTGATAAAACATCAGGTGCCCGAAAAACAGTACCAGCAGAAAGATGGTGAACCGGAGATTGGACATCAGGGCCGCTCCCAAAGCCTGTTAAGCGAATCGGAAGCCTCGAACAACAGACCCGATTCGGGTGAAACGAAAGTCGAATCGGCAAGGACGAACACTTCGGAGACCTGGTCCAGATTGACCGAGGGGACGAGCCTGGCGCGCAGCTTTATCCCGATATCTTCCTCTTTTTCCATTTCGGCTACGGTCCCCACCGGGATTCCCTTGGGAAAAACTCCGCCCATGCCGGAGCTGACTATCAGATCGCCGGTCTGGATCTGCGTGCGAAGCGGAATGTTGTACAGGTATAGTTCTCCGCCCGGGCCGCTGCCGGCTATCTCCCGTTCGTCCTTGCGGGCCGGCTTGACGCTGACCCGAAAATCCTGATGGGTGAAGAGCTGGACCAGCGAGCGCCGGCTGTCGCATTCGATCGTCTTGCCCACCAGTCCTTCCGGTACGAGCACCGGAAGATTGGGAATCACTCCCTGCTCGGTGCCCTTGTCGATGACGAACACGTCCGATTCTTCCCCCAGACCGCCGCTCACCACCCGGCAGGCGATGAAGTGGACGCTTGACCGGCTGGTGAATTCGAGAAGCCGTTCGAGACGCTCGTTCTGCTTGCGGGCTTCTTCCATCCGGTAGAGTTCGAGCGAGAGGACGAAGTTGTTGCGCCTGAGCTGGTCGTTTTCTTTTTCGAGATTGATGTAGTAATCGGCCCGGGATACCACCGACTGGAAGGGAGTGATTATCGAGCGGTTGATGCTGCGAGCCAGGTAGAAGCGCTGCCTGCCCGCAAGCGAAATGGCAGCGAGGGAGATCAACAGCAGAATGAGAAAAATCACGCTCTGTTTATGTTCCCAGAGGAACAAAAGAAACTTCGACATCTGAACCGCATGGCAAAGTTGAGGAACGAGCGCACGTCGAAATGCGACGGACTATCGGTACGGACCAGGCCGTCGGCGCAGCCAAACAAAAGGCCGGACCGGCACCGCTACCAGCCGGACCGGCCTGCAAAGCCCGGGAAAAGAAAACTTTCACTTGCTTTGGCTCAGCACCACCCAATAGCGCTTGGGGTCGTCGAGGATACGGCCGATGCCGCGCACCACGCAGGTCAGCGGCTCCTCATCGACGTTGATCGGCAGATTCGTTTCCTCGCGTAGGAGCTGATCCAGGCCCCTCAGCAGAGACCCGCCGCCGGTCATCACGATCCCCCGGTCGACGATGTCGCTGGCCAGCTCCGGAGGAGTCTGTTCGAGGGCCTGGCGCACGGCCTCCACTATCTGCATGATCGGCTCCTGCAGACTCTCGCGCACTTCGCTGCTGTGTATCTTTACCGTTTTCGGGATTCCGGAAACGATGTCGCGGCCCTTGACCTCCATCTCCTTTTCGTCACCTAGGGGATAGGCGCTGCCAATATTGATTTTTATCTGTTCGGCGGTCTGGTCGCCGATCAGGATGTTGTAGTTTTTCTTGAGGAACTGCACGATCGCCTCGTCGAGCTCATCGCCGCCCACGCGGATCGAGATATTGCTGACGATGCCGGAGAGGGCGATCACGGCGATTTCGGTGGTCCCGCCGCCGATGTCGATAACCATGTTGCCGGAGGGAGTTTCCACCGGCAGGCCCACCCCGATAGCGGCCGCCATCGGCTCCTCGACCAGGTAGACTTCCTTGGCCCCGGCCGATTCCGCCGAATCGCGGACCGCCCGCCGCTCCACTTCGGTTATGCCGCTGGGAACACTGATGATCACTCTGGGCTTGATCGGCAGGAAGCGGCTCTTGAGCACCGCCTTGATGAAATAGCGGAGCATCTCCTCGGTGACCTCGTAGTCGGCGATCACACCGTCCTTGAGCGGCCGGATGGCGGTAATGCTGGCGGGGGTGCGGCCGAGCATGGCTTTGGCCTCCACGCCTACCGCCTTGACTTTGCCCGTATTGCGGTCGATTGACACCACGGACGGCTCGTTGAGCACGATACCCTTGCCGCGGATGTACACCAGGGTGTTGGCCGTTCCCAGGTCAATCGCGATTTCATTGGTGAACAGGGGTCCGCTGGTGTTGATGTTTCCTCCTTTTTCTACTTGTAACCTGAAGCCGGAGCCATTCCTCTGCGCCAGAAAGTAAAGCACGGCCCCGAGGCCGAGCAGAACCAGAATGGCAACTGTTATGACAGTCGGATTAATTTGAGGTATACCCGGCTCAGGGTGAAAGTTTTTTCCACACCACAGGGTACGGAAACCCAATCACCGCGACCTTTCCCGGCGTTCCGCCCACCTGGACAGCCCTTTCCCGGCCATGTTGAACTACGGTTTTAAACGGTTTGTACGGTTTGCCTGGATAAATGTGGATTTAGTTAATATTCTGAATCTGTAAAACCATAAAAAATTATCATACAATGCAATGGAAATCAAGTGTTTTTTGGGCCTTCCGTGATTAAAAACGGTGGCGGAGAACCTGCTGCAACAGCCGTATGCCGGATCAGGAAGTGGGATGCGCTCTGCCGGTCACGAAAGGTTGTCCCGATCGAACAGTGATTGCTCCAGCCTCGGCTTGGCACCGGCCCGGCCGGGTTTGACCGAGGAGGCCCCGGGAGAATTTTCAGCGGAAGGATCGAGAGGGATCGCTGGGGATTTGAAGAATTCGCGCTCCATCAGCTTGACGTAGCTGGTCCAGTCGCCGGGGGCTTCCTGCTCCCGGTCGTAGATCCGCAGCACGCCGCTCATTTTCGAATCCAGATCGTCGGCGAAGTGCACTACCAGCGCCTCGACCGTGCGCGGCACGACCGGGCTGCCGAATTCGAGCGCTCCGTGGTGGCTGAGGATGATGTGCTTGAGGTGCCAGCCCAGCGGTTCGGGGAATTCCTTCTGGCGGCCGATCCATTCGCCCAGAATTTCCACCCCGATGACCAGGTGTCCCAGAAGCCGTCCCTGGGTAGAGGTGTCGAAAAAGCTCTCCCAATTGTATTCGACGGTTTTGCCGAGGTCGTGGACCAGGGACCCGGCGATCACCATATCGAGGTTGACCTGCGGGTAGCGGCCGGCGATCAGGTTGGCGTGGTAGCAGACGTTGAGGGTGTGTTCGAGCAGGCCGCCGAGATAGGGCTGGTGCCAGCGCTTGGCCGCCGGGGCCCGGGCGAAGCTTTCGCGCAGGCTCCCAGCGGAGAACATTTCTTCCAGGAGCCGGCGCAGGGGCGCGTACCCCACCGACTTCACCCTCTCGTCCAGCTCGACCAGCATCCGGTCGACGTCGCGCTCCGAGGAGGGCAGGAGAAGCCCCGGATCGTAACTGCCCGGAGCCGGAACACTGATAGAAGTCACCACCACCTGCGGCCGGTCCTCGTAGGAATCCATCCTGCCCCTGACCCGCAGCACCGTACCCACAGGCGTCCGAACCACCTCGTCGTCGAACCCGTCCCACATGACCGCCGCCACCCGGCCCGAAGAATCTCCCAGCTCGAGCCGCAGGAACGGCTTGTTCTGGCGGGTTTGCTTGACCGCCAGTCCGGCCAGGATGCAAACCGTATCCACGTTTTCGCCTGGTTCGTATTCCCGCAACTGCCTGGGCACGCTCACTCCTTGGCCGTCAATCTATCGGCTGGCCTCTCAGCACGGCCAGCGCTTTCTCGAAATCTTGCGGCAGTCCGCTGGTGAAGTCAAGCCTTTCCCCGCTTACCGGGTGCTCGAAAGAGAGCCGGCAGGCATGGAGCGCCTGTCGGCCGCAGGCTTCGATCGCCCGCTGGACTATAAGTTTGTACTTGGTCGAGACACCACTAATTGCGCTTTTGCCTCCCCCATAGAGACTGTCGCCCAGTACCGGATGGCCCGAATGCGAGAAATGGACCCTGATCTGATGGGTGCGGCCGGTTTCCAGCCGGACCTGGACGAGCTCCGCCGCGGGATAGCTTTCGGTCACCCGGTAGTGCGTCACCGCCGGCCGGCTGCGGCTGCCGGTCACGGTCATTTTTTTCCGGTCGACGGGCGAACGGCCCAGGGGAGCGTCGATAGTCCCTTCCACAGCGAGCCAGTGCCCCAGGGTCAGGGCCAGGTAAGTGCGGCCGGCGCTGCGGGACTTGATCTGGGCCGCCAGCTTCTGGTGGGCGGAGAAGGTTTTGGCCACTACGATCAGACCGCTCGTGCCCCTGTCCAGCCGGTGGACGATTCCCGGCCGTACCGGATCCAGGCCGCTGCCCGCGATCGAGATCCTGGCGGCGATGGCGTTGGCCAGGGTGCCGCGCAGATGGCCGGCCGCCGGGTGGACCACCATGCCCGCCGGCTTGTCCACCACCAGCAGGGAGTCGTCTTCGTAGACCACCGCCAGCGGGAGGTCCTCGGGAAACAGGCTGTCCGAGCGGGGAGTGTCGTCTACTGCCGGCAGAGCGAATACGTCACCGACGGCGACCGGAGTCGAGGGTTTCAGCCTGGCTGGGGGCCGAGCCAGGACCGCTCCCTCCCGGATCAGGGCGGCGGCCCGGGTGCGCGAGATACCCAGAGCCCCGGCGACGACCACATCGAGACGGCGGCCGGCATCCGGCGCGCCCGCCACGTACTCTTTACAGTTCGGGATTGTCACGGAAAGAAAATGAAGGTAAACAGTCGCTGCGGCAAGCTAATTCTCCGGCCGGTCCCCGCGTTTCGGCTCATCTTGGCAGCCGACCGGATCGCGGCCGGGTTTACCCACCCAAAGCCGCACTGCCAGCAGCACGGCCCCGATGGTGACAGCCATGTCGGCCACGTTGAACACGGGCCAGGTGAGGTCCCGGATGCCGATCTCGATAAAATCCACAACCCGGCCGTAAAGCAGACGGTCGTAAAGGTTGCCGAAAGCGCCGCCGACAATCAGGCAGAGCGCGGTCAGGCTGGGCCGGTCGTCGGCCCGGCCGAAAAGAATGTACAGGGTGAGCGCAGCCGCCACCGCCGCGGAAAAGAGCGCCAGCAGCCAGCCGGAGAGGAAGCCCGGGTCGATCCCGAAGGCGATACCCTGGTTATAGATGAATCTGAAACGGGCTATCTGCGGGATCAGGGTCACCGGTTTGCCGTAGGGCTCCAGGTAACTCTCCACCAGCTGTTTGGTAACAAAGTCGAGGAAGAAGACGGCGGGGACCAGAAAGAGGAAGAGCCTGATTCTGGTCTTGAATGGAATGTCGGTGAAAGACGGGTGGTTATGAGTCATTTTCTTCCTTGGACTTGCATTCGAAACAGAGCCGGGCATGGGGCACCAGCTCCAGCCGGGACCGTTCGATGGGATTATTGCACAATTCGCAGAGCCCGAAGTTCTTGTCGGTGTACAGCCGGCGCAAAGCCTCGTCGATATGGTACAGCAGGCGGCCTTCCTTGCTCATCTGCTGATAGGCCCGCTCCTGGTTTTCGGAGTCCGTGCCCTGGTCGGCCATGTGGAAGCTGTAGGAAGAAAGGTCTCCTGAGGAGTCTTTGAGGTTGTTCTGGTAGGACTCGCCGAAATTGCCCATTTCTTCGAGAATTTTACTCCTCTGTTCGAGGAGTCTTTTTTCGAAGAATTTTTTCTGCCTAGCGTTCATCTCATTCCCTCATTTTGTGCAAAGCATATGAGCTCAGGATTTATGCTTTGCTTTCAAGGCGGATTTTTTCACCGCGATCACAGCTGGTTCACCGTTGATGTCCCACTCCTGTTTCAGTTCGGCTCCGGCTGGCAGCGTGGGGGCGAGCTTCAGGCAGAGGGTTTCTCTACGGATGTAGTCGCCGAACGACTCGATTGCACTCCCGACCCTGGCGGTCGATTCGATGCCCACTTCAATCCGGTCGAGCACCTCGAAACCGGCGCTCTTTCGCATGTTTTGGATTTTGTTGACCAGCTCCCTGGCGATCCCCTCGGCTACCAGCTCCTCGCTCAGATCGATCGCCAGCACCACGCCGTAACCGCCGTCGGTTTCCACCACGAAGCCCTCGCGGTCGGAGGTGCGCAATTCCACGTCCTGGGTGGTGAGGGTCAGGCGATGGCTATCGATAGTCACTTCCAGCGAGCCGTTCTGGTGCAGCCTGCGGATTTCCTCCTGAGGCAGAGCGCCCAGTGCGGCCGCCAGCTCGTTGACCCGGCTGCCAAACCTGGGGCCGGCCACCTTGAAGTTGGGCTTGACCGAAAGGGTGACGAAATCGTAGGCGTTCTCCACCGGCTCGATCTTCTTGACGTTGATCTCCTCGCCGACAATCTGGCCGATCGAGGCGAGCTGATCGCCGGAGAACTTCTCCGGGGTCTGAACCAGCATGCGGCCCAGCGGCTGGCGGACTTTGATCCTCGAACGGTTGCGGGCCGAGCGGCCCAGGATCACCAGCTTCTGGGCGACCGCCATCTTCTTCTCGAGGGCCGGGTCGATCCGGCCCTCATCGGCTTTCGGAAAGCTGCTCAGATGGACGCTCTCCGGCACGTCCTTCAGGTGCGCCCCCGCCAGGTTGCGATAGATTTCCTCGCTCGTGAATGGCGCCACCGGCGCGATCATCCGGCTCACTTTGACCAGCACTTCCCAGAGCGTAGCGAAGGCGGCCAGCTTATCGGCTGAATCTCCTGACTGCCAGAAACGGCGGCGGTTGCGGCGGACGTACCAGTTGCTCACCTCCTCGATCACGAACTGCTGCAGATTGCGGGTCACCCGGGTCAGTTCGTAGCGGGCGAAATCCTCCCGCACGGACCTGATCGTCGAATTGAGGCGGCTCACTATCCAGCGGTCCAGCTCGTCTTTCAGCTCGACTGCCTCGACTCCGTCCCCATCCGGCCGATAATCGTCGATATTGGCGTAGAGGGCGAAGAAAGAATAGACGTTCATCAGGGTGTCGAAGAACTTGCGCACCACCTCGCCCACGCCGTTCGGGTCGAAGCGTTTGGGCAGCCAGGGCTGGCTGACGTTGATCAGGTACCAGCGCAGGGGGTCGGCGCCGTGGGCCTTGAAAATGTCCCACGGGTCGACCACATTGCCCACGGATTTACTCATCTTCTGTCCGTCTTTGTCCAGGATCAGGTCGTTGACCAGCACGTTGAGGTAGGGGGCGCGGCCCCTGATCAGCGTACTGATCGCCAGCAGGCTGTAGAACCAGCCGCGGGTCTGATCGATCGCCTCGCAGATGAAGTTGCCGGGGAAGTATTTTTCGAAGTCTTCCGCGTGTTCGAACGGGTAGTGGAGCTGGGCGAACGGCATCGAACCCGAATCGAACCAGCAGTCGATCACCTCCGGCACCCGTTTCATCGGTCCTGCGCATTGGGGGCAGGTCAGGGTGATTTCGTCCACATAGGGCTTGTGCAGGTCGATGTCCTCGGCGACATCCCGACCCAGGCTGCGCAACTCTTCCAGGCTGCCCACGCAGTGCCTGTGGCCGCAGCTTTCACAGATCCAGATCGGCAGGGGAGTGCCCCAGTAGCGGTCGCGGCTCAGCGCCCAGTCGACATTGTTTTCGAGCCATTCGGCGAAACGCCCTTTGCCCACTTCGGGCGGATACCAGTCGACCGCCGCATTATTGGCCAGCAGTTCGGTGCGGTAGCGGCTGGTATTGATGTACCAGCAATCGCGGGCGTAGTACAACAGGGGCGTTGAGCAGCGCCAGCAGTAGGGATAGTTGTGCGAATAGCCCTCTTCATGGAACAGCAGCCCGCGTTGGCGCAGATCGGCTGAAATTTCCTGATCGGCCTGCTTGACAGACCGGCCGGCCCAGGGAGTCACCTCGGCGGTGAAACGGCCGCGGCCGTCCACCGGCTGCAGCAGCGGCAGGCTGTACTTACGCGACAGTTCGTAGTCATCGGCGCCGAAAGCGGGCGCGATGTGAACTATCCCGGTGCCGTCCTCCAGGCTGACGAAATCACCCAGGGCCACGTAAAAGGCGTCCTGGCCTTCGGGAACCGGCACGAAATCGAAGAGGCGGTGGTAGCGTTTACGCTCGAGCTCCCGGCCCGGGAAGGTTTCGACGATCCGGGCGTCCGGGCCGATCACCCGGTCGACCAGCGCCTCGGCCATGATCAGGGTCTGGTCCCCGTGGCGCACCCGGGCATAAGTGTGGTCGGCGCCCACGGCCAGAGCGACGTTGGAGATCAGTGTCCAGGGCGTGGTGGTCCAGACCAGGAAGAACGCGTCCTCTTCGTCCGCCACTTTCATTTTGACGAAGACGCTGGGATCGGTCACTTCCCTGTAACCCAGGGAAACCTCGTGGCTCGAAAGGCCGGTGCCGCAGCGCGGGCAATAGGGCAGGATTTTGGCGCCCTTGTACAGCAGGTCCTTGTCCCACATCTGCCGGAGAATCCACCAGACCGTTTCGATGTAGTCGCGGTGGTAGGTGAAATAGGGATTCTCGTAATCCAGCCAGTAGCCCATGCGCCGGGTGAGCTGCTCCCAGTCCTTGACGTACTTGAAAACGCTTTCGCGGCATAGTTTGTTGAACTTTTCAACACCGTACTTCTCGATCTGCTCCTTGCCGTCTATCCCGAGCTGTTTTTCGATTTCGATTTCCACCGGCAGGCCGTGCGTGTCCCAGCCGGCCTTACGGGGAACATGGCAGCCCAGCATGGTGTAATACCGGCAAACCAGGTCCTTGATCGTCCGGCTGATTACGTGGTGGATGCCGGGCCTGCCGTTGGCGGTGGGCGGTCCTTCGTAGAAGACGAACCGTGGACCGCCGGTATTTTTCTCGACACTCTTGGCGAAAACGTCGTTCTTTTCCCAGAATGAAAGAATCTCGTTCTCAAGTTCCGGCAGCCTGAAACCTTTGGGATATTCTTTGAACATCGTACCAGCGCAAGTGTATCAGTGATTAGAAATTGGTTGAGCCGGCGGCCGTTGCTGCAAGCCGGCGGCAGACAACAATTAGAACAAACTATTAAAGTCTGTTAATATAAAAAATCAGCAGGAACTAATCAAGTAAAAATGGGGTAATTGAAACAGTGTCTGGGGTTCTCAGGCGGTAAAGGTCACGACGGAAGTGAAAGGACGCCGGCCGGACCTGTTTCAAGCCGGTTGAATTCAACCGGCAGGTGAATTAATTTGCAAGCTTGATTCTTCAGCGCGACCGGGTGGCCGGCGGCGATTCAACTGAAAATCTCCGAACGGACCGATACCGGTCGGGTTTTACCTGGTTTCTATTAGTTGCATTTGCAGTGACAAGATTGTATTATATTTTTATTTTGACAAATCTTCAGGGCATGCGCGCCTTACCGGCTTGAAGAGTCACAATTAAAAGTATAGCCCATTAAGGGTCAAAGGAGTAGACGATGGGTCGTTATATGTCTTCTATTATAGCAATGGCTCTCCTGTTATGCACAATTACCTCGCTGAATGCCCAGGGCAAGGCGGAGTCGACCGCGGTCGATCCGCAGGTACAAGCCAAGATCGACCAGGCCAAGCAGATGATCCTGGGGAGTAATTTCTCCGGAGCCTCGGCGCTCCTGGAAGACATTCTGACCCAGAATCCCAACGTGGGGGCGGCCCACTATTTTCTCGGACTGGCTCAAATCGGCCAGGCCGACAAGCGCAGTGATGCGGAAAATTTCAGCAAGCACTTTATCGAGGCGGCCCGGAACGGATACCATATTCCGTATGGCAGTTGGGAGAACTTTCCAATCAAAGTCAAGGTTTACCTGGACGCCAACTGGGATCCGGCCGATAAATTCATGGGCCAGAAGGACCCGGAAAATTACCAGATAGCGATCCACCTGCTGGAAAACATTGTGGCGGTCGACCACAAATCCCACGATGCCAGCGAGCACCTCGGCGACCTCTATATCAAGACCGGCCAGAACCGCATGGCCCTCGACCTTTTCCAGCGGCTGCTGGAATCTTACCCCGACATAAGCGAGTCGATCTACACCCTGGGCCTCGCCTTTTTCGACATCTACAACACCGAAATCGCACAGGCGATCCTGGCCGACCTTTCCAGCGAGGGGCCGGAAAAGATGACCGCCCTGATGAAGTTGCTGATGTCCAGGGCCTTTTTCGTACTGGATGACTACCGGATCGGCAGCGTTTATTACTTCCAGTGCCTCGATGATCTGAACGACATCGCCGGCCGGGAGATGTACCGCGACATCGTAGACATCATCACCCCCAAGGAAGATGACGAATGGAAGCAGGCCCGCACGATCGAGCAGAAAAAGCTGTTCTTGCGTAAATTCTGGAAAAGCCGCGATCCATCGCCTACCACCGAATACAACGAGCGTCTGGCCGAACACTATCGGCGGCTCAACTATGCCAAGCAGAACTTCACGATGAAGCAGACCAAGGGTTACGACGACCGCGGCATCGTTTACATCAAGCACGGCGAACCGGACGAAAAGGCCAAGCTGGTGGGCAACTTCGGAATCCGGGACAATGAAACCTGGGTTTACCACCGCAAGCCGGACAATTTCGTCTTCAATTTCGTCAAGCGCTCCAGCTCTTATCTTATCGCAAACTCTCTGGTCGAGGCGGTAGTGGGCCAGGCCTTCAGCACCTCCTTCGGCACCGTGCCTGACCCGAGTAACGAAGGGCAGGACGCTGTTGTGAGTGCCCAGGATTTCACCCAGAACTGGCGTCAGCTGCTCTGGAGCCGGATCGAGATCGATCCCCTCTATTTCAGGCTTTACTCCCAGAAGGTCGACTTCAATGATCCGGAATACCTGATCCAGGAGATGTTCACCAACTGGCAGATGGACGAGGCGACTCTGGTGGCGCCGGCCCTCACTACCGGCATGGCGACCGAAACCTACGCGCCGGACATGGGCGCCCAGCCGCTCGACTACTACTACTACACCGCCGATTTCATGGCGATGAACGCCAACAGCAATCTGAACATTTTTTACGGCCTGCCGGTAGCTTCGCTCGAATTCAAGCGCGACATTATCGGGGTGAGAGTCAACTACGAAAGCACTTTCGCCGTCTTCGACCAGGACTGGAACGAAGTGGACCGGGTCTACAACCGCCGCAGCTACCAGCTCAACCAGGAACCCGACAGGAACAACAAGGGCCTGCTGCTGGTGGACAAGCAGACGATGAACCTGCCGCCCGGCAACTACCACTACTCGGTGAGCATAAAGGACCTCGGCAACGAGCACCTCGGTATTTATAAGGGCGACATCGAGGTCAGTCATTACCAGCCCAACCAGTTCAACGTCAGCCAGATCATCATGGCCAGCAACATCACCCCGTTCGATGGCGGCAAGCCGGGTAAGTTCACCCGCGGCCAGTTCAACGTGATGCCGCTGCCTTCGCGCACCTTCCATCAGGAACAGTCGGTCTTCGTCTACTACGAAGTATACTTCCTGAACTTGGGCAGCGATCAAAAGAAGCAGTACCACGTCGATTTCACGATCCAGGCCGACAAGCTGGACAGGAACCTGGCGGGTAAGGTCTTTTCGCCTTTCGGCAAGCTCTTCAGCCGGTCGGAGGACAAGGGGAAGATCACGCTGACTTTCGAGAAAGAGGGCGACCCGGAGAGGATCGCGCAGCAGGAATACGTCTCGATCGACATCAGCGACTCGCCTCCCGGCCGCTACGACCTGACTATCGTGGTCACCGATATGGCAAGCGGCAAGACTATTACCAGGACCACGGAATTTTACATCGTCAGGGATTGACCGGCGAATTGTTATGATAAAAAAGCCCTGTGGGCCTGAACCGCCCACAGGGCTTTTTTTTTCGGAAAAAGCGAATCAAGCGAGCGTCTTCAGTCCTTCCTCGATCCGGTCCAGCGCCTTCTGGATGGCCGCCATCGAGGTGGCGTAGCTGATACGCAGGTTGGCATCCGAGCCGAAGCCGGCGCCGGGAACCACGCCTACCCGTTTCTCTTCGAGCAGGTAGTTGGACAGATCGACGCTGCCGGTAATGGTCTTGCCGCCGGCCGTCTTCTTGCCGTAGTGCGCGCTGAAATCCGGGAAGGCGTAGAAAGCGCCGAGCGGCTTGACGCAGCTTACGCCGTCCATCGAGTTGAGCCGGTCGACCAGGTAGCGCCGGCGCTCGTCGAAAGCCTTGACCATCATCGCCACACTGTCCTGCGGGCCCCGGAGCGCCTCGATCGCAGCCATCTGCGAAATCGAACAAGGGTTGGAAATCTCCTGGCTCTGCAGCTTGTTCATCGCCTTGACCACATCCACCGGGCCGGCGGCGTAACCGATCCGCCAGCCGGTCATCGAGTAGCTTTTGGACACGCCGTTGATCGTGATCGTCTTCTGAAAAACCTCCTGGTCCAACGCGGCGATCGAATAATGAACGGCGCCGTCGTAAAGCAGTTTTTCGTAAATTTCGTCGCTGATCACGTAAATGTCTTTCCCCTTGAGCACCTTGACCAGCGCCGTCAGCTCCTCCCTGGTATAGACCATGCCGCTGGGGTTGGAGGGCGAATTGAGGATCAGCATCCTGGTTCTGGGGGTGATCGCCTTCTGGAGCTGACCGGCGGTGATCTTGTATTCGCTGTCTCCGGTGGTTTTGACGATCACCGGCTTGCCATCGGCGATCTTGACCATTTCCGGATAGCTCACCCAGTAAGGGGTGGGGATGATCACCTCGTCACCCTTGTTCACGGTCGCCAGGATGGCAATCAGCACTGAATGCTTGGCCCCGCTGCCCACGATAATCTGCTCCGGGGCATAGGTCAGGCCGTTGTCTTTTTTAAATTTTTCGACGATCGCTTCCCGCAGGGCAGGCACTCCGGCGGATGGAGTGTACTTAGTGATTCCATCCTGGATCGCCTTGATCGCCGCCTGTTTGATGTTGTCCGGGGTGTCGAAATCCGGTTCACCGGCGCTCAGGCCCACCACGTCGATCCCCTTGGCCTTCATGGCCTTGGCCTTGGCGGTGATCGCCAAGGTGATCGACTCCTCGATACGAGATACCATTTGAGAGACTGACATCAATGACCTCCTCCAAATGAACATAAGTAGCTGGCTGTAATTCCCACCCTACCGGGGGTGAGTTATTTTTTCAGGCCGAGCACGTCCTGCATGTCGTACAGCCCGGCCGGGGCGCCAGCGGCGAAGCGCGCCGCCACCACCGCCCCGCGGGCAAAAGTGTCGCGGCTGTGGGCCTTGTGAGTGATCTCAAGGCGCTCGCCCAATCCGCCGAACACCACCGTGTGTTCGCCCACCACGTCCCCGCTGCGCAGGGCGTGCACGGCGATCTCCCGGCGGTCCCGCTCACCGGTGATTCCCCGGCGGCCGTAGCAGGCCACCTGGTCCAGGTCGCGGCCCAAGCTCTGGGCGATCACTTCGGCCAGGCGGCGCGCGGTACCGCTGGGCGCGTCCCGTTTGAACCGGTGGTGGGTTTCGATAATTTCCACGTCGTAGTCATCGCCCAGCACCCGGGCCACCTCGGCCGCCACCCTGAACATCAGGTTCACTCCCACGCTCATGTTGGGGGCGAACACCACCGGCACTTTCCGGCTGGCTTCGCGCAGGGCGGCCTGGCCGTCTTCGGGTACGCCGGTCACGCCGGTAACCAGGGCGATACCTTTGCCGGCGCAGAAGGGAGCGGTGTGGAGGATCGAGCCGGGCAGGCTGAAATCGATCAGCACCGCGGCCTTCCGGGCGGCCAGATTGAGGTCGGTGCTGACCGGTACGCCGGCGGGCTTGACGCCAGCCGCTTCGCCGGCATCCCGGCCGATCTCAGCGTGGCCGGCCGCCTCCACCGCGCCCACCAGGCGTACGTCCTGGGTGTCAGCGATCGCGGCGGTTATCCGCTTGCCCATCCGGCCGCAGGCGCCCACCAGGCAGATTTCGATCATGGCGAGACGTTCCTTTTCTCCCGGCCTAAGCCAGGCCCATGTGTTTCATCACTTCCATCAACTTCCGGCGGTTGGCCTCGGCCAGCGGGCAGAGCGGCAGCCGGTACTCCTCGGTGATCAGGCCCATGGCCGCCACCGCGGCCTTGACCGGGATGGGGTTGGATTCGACGAACAGGGCCTTGAACAGGGGAAACAGTTCGTAATGCACCCTCCTGGCCTCTTCCGGCCTGCCGTCCAGCCAGGCGCGGCACAGGGCGGCCACCTTGGCCGGAACCACGTTGGCGGCCACGCTGATCACGCCCACCGCGCCCACGCTCATCAGTGGCAGGGTGAGCGAATCGTCGCCGGAGAGGATGGTAATGTCGCAGAGCGAGGCGATCTGGCTCGTTTGGTCCAGGCTGCCGGAAGCTTCCTTGATCGCCACGATATTTTTCAGACCGGCCAGGCGCGCCACCGTCTCCGGCTCGATGTTCTTCCCGGTGCGCGAGGGTACGTTGTAGAGAATCTGCGGGATGTCACAGGATTCGGCCACGGTCTTGTAGTGCAGGAACAGGCCCTCCTGGCTCGGCTTGTTATAGTAGGGGCTGACCAACAGGGCGGCATCGGCGCCCAGCCTGGCGGCCTGGCTGGTGAGATGGACCGCCTCCCGGGTGCTGTTGCTGCCCGTGCCGGCGATCACCTTGATCCGGCCGGCGGCAGCTTCCACCACCAGCCTGATCACCCGCACGTGCTCTTCATGATCCATGGTGGCCGATTCGCCGGTGGTACCGCAGGGAAGCACGGCGCTCGTGCCGTTGGCCACGTGGAATTCCACGAGATCGCCCAGTGCCTTTTCGTCTATCCCGCCGTTACGGAAGGGCGTTACCAGGGCGACGATCGAGCCGGTGAACATGCTTCCTCCTTTACGGTATACGGTATAAGGAAAAAATGCAGAACGTTTTGCTTTCAATGTACTAAAAAACGAACCGGTAATGTTCCAGCCTGTTCCGGATTTCGGCCGCGACCCGTTTTTCGTCCGCCGGAGTGGGGGCAACGAACGTGGCGCTGGCCCGCAGATAGGCCCCGGCGGTGTCTTCCGGTACGGTGGAGATCAGGTGCCGGCGGATCAGGTACTGGGAACACTCCTCGGCTGTGGCGAACTGCGGGCCGCCCTCGATCGCCTTCGGGCTCTTCATGTAGAGGTAGAAAGTGCCCTCCGGCAGCGAGGCCGCGAAACCCAGCTCGCTGAAAACCCGGCAAAGCAGCTCCAACTTTCGCTTGTACCTGGCGCAGATTTCCTCGGTAAACTGCGGGTTGCGCAGGCCCGCCGCCGCCGCTTTCTGGATGGCGGCGAACTGGCCGCTGTCCGAATGGTCCTTCACCTCGGCAAATGCCCTGACCAGCATTTCGTTGCCGCACACCCAGCCGATCCGCCAGCCGGTCATGTTGTAGCTCTTGGACAGTGAATGCAGCTCGATCCCCACTTCCAGGGCGCCGAGAATGGAGAGGAAGCTGAGCGGCCGGCGGCCGTGGACCAGGGCGGCGTAGGCCGCGTCCTGGATGACACACACCCGCTGCTCGTGGGCCCAGTCCACCACTTTCCGGTAAAAAGCCTCGGTGGCGCAGCGGCCGGTGGGGTTATTGGGGTAGTT
>JAZDIG010000145.1:0-4354 GCA_043805105.1 Candidatus Glassiibacteriota bacterium
CTCGCCTTCCAGGTCGTAGACGACATCCTCGACTTCGAGGGCAGCCGGGAAACTCTGGGCAAACAGACGGGTACGGACAGGGGCAAGGCCACTTTCGTAACCACATTCGGACCGGCTGCCGCCCGCCAGGTGGCGGGCGAACTGGCGGCTGCCGCCAAACAGGCGCTCGGGTCGTTCGGCCGCCGGGGGGACGCGCTCGCCGAGCTGGCGGATTTTGTCTATTCGAGGAAGGATTAGGAGCTTAATGAACGCTGAGGATCCCGAAAAAAGCGCTGGTCTGCCATCTCTGGAGATCATTCGGGCCAGGCTGAAAGAGATGGGCTACCTGGAGAACCCCCTGGAGCGCTATCTGGTGCGCGGGGCCGCCGGAACCTGGACCGCCGGCCTGGCGGTGACGGCCAAGTTCAGCGTCCTGCTGGGAATCGTGCTCGCCGGTTTCACCACTGCCGGCTCATTGGTGGCAGATCCTGGATTTATCGGCAATCTGCAGGACGTGCTGCTGTGCTTCGCTTACCTTTTCGCCGCTTACGGCCTGCTGTCTTTCATTATTTTCCTGGCGCCGGCGATTCTCTGGGTTCTCAGGCGGCGCCGGTCGCCGGTAACCGGTATCGCCGGGACGATCCGCACCGGGATTATCACCGTGGCCTCGTCTTCACTGCTCTGCGTCTACCTCCTGGGCTGGTGGCACTTGCTGGTGGTGGATTCGCGGGAGATATTGCCGCTGGGGCTGTCGTCATTGCTGGTCCTGGCCGGTATCGCCCTGATCAGCCTCGGCGCCGGCCGGCTCCTGGGTTTCGCCTACCTGCTCCTGGCCGGCGCCCCTGAAGTCACGGCCCGGCGCCGCCGGCAGCTGGCGCGCAGTTTCACAGTCGCCGTGGCGGCGGTGCTGATCGTGGAAACGGCCTGGGCTCTGGGTGTATTCCGGCGCCTGAGCGCCGACCATACTCTCGGCGAGGCGCTCAGCCGCTATTCGGTCCGCCCCCTGCCAGTGCTGCTGGTCGGGCTGGACGGCTGCGATTCGGAAACGTTCTTCAGGCTGTCGCAACAAGGCAGCCTGCCCAACCTGACCCGCCTGATGGAAAATGGATTCACCGCCGAACTCGACTCCCGCAAGGACTACCTCGCCCCTCAGGTCTGGAACACGGTGGCCACCGGAGTGAGGCCTGACGTTCATGGGGTGAACTATTTCACCAGGCCGATGCCGCTGGGGATGAGCCGACTGCCGAGGAATTTCGCCAACAACCGGGGGGTCGACGACCTGCTCGAATACGTCTTCCCCTTCTTCAAGCTGGTGCGTCCGGTGCCGCTGTCGGCCAGCTCGCGCCGGAGCAAGACGCTCTGGGAGATAGTGACCCTTTACGGCAGGCCAGCCGGGGTGGTGAACTGGTGGGCCACCTGGCCGGCGAGCTCTTCAGCCGGCTTTACGATCAGCGAACGGACCTTTCCCAAAATCGCCTATATGTACCGTCAGCAGCCGTTCCAGCCCGCGTCCAATTCGAGTTTTTTCGACCGGGAAGTCTACCCGCCGGCCAAATTCGATTCGCTGATGGCTCTGCGCGCCCGCCTGGACGAGCCGTTCGACAGCCTGATAGCCGGTTTTCCGCAGGCCGGCCGGCTGCTGAGCGGCGAGCTGCCGGAAGGCGACAGGGACCTCATCCGCTCGGTCTATCTGGCGGACTATTTTTATATTGAAACCGCCATCGAGCTTTCCCGGCGACGCCGGGTGAGCCTGCTCGCACTATATCTGCAGGGAGTCGATATCCTGAGCCGGTTCGAGGAGCGTGCCGAAATGGTCGATTCCACGAGCCTGGAAACCGCGATACCCGAGTATTTCCACTATCTGGACGTCCTCGTGGGACAATTGCTGGCCGCTTACCAGCCGACCGGCCTGGCGGCGGTGGTCTGCGATCCGGGCAAGAAGGGGAGACAGTATGGACGCAACGGGGTGGTGATCATGAGCGGAGTGGACGTGCGCTCGGGCTACAACCCGGATTACCGGATGGGGCTGGAGGACGTGGCGCCCACGGTGCTCTACCTGCTGGGACTGCCGGTCTCGCGCGACATGGGCGGGGAGGTGGTCACGAGTGCGGGCAAAGAAGGACCGGGGGGAGCCCGGCCCCTGACCTACGTCACCTCCTATGGCCCGCCGCCAATCGACACCGACAGCTCTCTCTCTTACCGCCATGACCGCGAGATGATCCAGCGCCTGCGCTCGCTGGGCTACCTCAAATAGCCTCCCGGACCGGAAGTAAAGGCTTGAAAATCCCTGAAAAACGTGTTTTATTGATTTGCTGTCCCAGATATCTTGCCGATTCTTCGAATCGTCGCGGGAGAAAAAGTAATGATTCAGGATGTCAGCCGGAATCCCGGACTTTTGAAACTCGATCTCTATTGCAGGGGCTTGCGGATCGGCCGGTCGTGCCAGGTGGAGGATGACGGCGGCCGGGAGATCAGGCGCACCAGAGCCGGCCTGGGCAGCGGGCTCGAGCTGATTCTGCCGGAGGGCCTTTATACCAACGTGCCGGTGGCCGAACAGTTCGCAGCCGCCAGCCCCTATGAATTGAACCGGGATGCGGCCGGCGGCTACCGGATCGACCTGGAGGGCCGCCCGGTGGCCGCTGTCAGGCTGGCTCCGCGGCCGGCCTGGTACGGAAAGAGGACTTCCAGCGGCAAGCAGATGAGCCGGGTGGGCACCCTGCAAGGCACTTACCTGGCGATCTACCCGGCCCGGGTCTGCGACTATTGGGTCACCAAACCCGACCGGGTCAACTGCAAATTCTGCTCGGTGGGACTCAACCTCGGCTGCGACGATGCCGACGAAAAAACGGTGGCGGACGTGCTGGAGACAGTGGGCGCGGCAGTCGGCGAGAACCGGATAACCTACGTGGATTTCAACACCGGCCACTACGAGGGTGACACCTACCTCGACATCCTGGAGCCGTTCATCCGGGCGGTGAAGAAGCGATACGGCCTCTTGATCGGCGTCCAGACCCCTCCCCATCACGACCTGCAGCGCTACCGCCACCTGAAGCAAATCGGCGTGAACCGGGTGAGCTTCTGTTTCGAGGTCTGGGACCGGGAGCGCTTCCGGGAAATCTGCCCGGGCAAGCACGAGCAATACGGGCTGGACCGCTATCTGGAGGCGATCGAATACTGCGCGAAGGTCTTCCACACGACCAACGGCGAGATAGTGGCCGGGCTGGAGCCGCCGGAAAGCTCGATCGCGGCTATCGACTGGATCACCTCGGTGGGCGCCGTGCCCACTGTCTGCGTCTTCCGGCCATTGGCCGGCACCGACTTCGAAAAGGTCCCGCCGCCGGCGACCGGGGAGCTGGTCCCGGTGTTCAGGCGGATGTACGAGGCCTGCCTGGAGCGGGGGTTGAAGATCGGGGTGGCGCCCGGGATCAAGGTGTCGCTGGTGCTCTTGCCGGAGGAAGGCCGGTATTTTTCGGAAAACGGGGGATATTACTTCACGCGGGCCAGGAACGCGCTTCTGCGCCCGCTGTTCAAGGCTGCTTTCAAGGCAGGAATGATCTGATAACCGCTGGAACCGGAGGGTGAGATGCGCCGCAAACTGATCGTTTTCGCACTGTTCGTGCTGGTGGCAATCGGGGTCGGTACTTACGTCTACGCTCAGAACTTCCTCGACACCAAGCCCACCATGCAGTTTTCCATCCCGAAGAATTTCGGCCTGCTGGTGACGATCTACCCGGCGGGAGCCAGTACCGTCTTCTGGTTCGAGGCGGACGACGGCACGCTCCGGCGGGTGCAGATGAACAGTTCCACCGGCGAATTCGATCTCGACGTCTGGTCGATCACCAGGCCGTAGGGCAAACATTGGAGCTGACGGCTCCTCTTGCGGCGCGGCAGGCCGAGGGCGGGCCGTCTGACGACCATGAACCAGAAGATCACCGGTGCGCCGGAAGGCCATCGGGGGCGGCTGCGGGAGCGCTTCCTGCAGAAAGGCCTCGAGCCCTTCCGCGATGACGAAATAATCGAGCTGCTGCTGACCTTGGGCACTCCCCGGCGCGACTGCAAGGGTCCGGCCCGGGAGTTGTTGAACCGGCTGGGTTCGCTGCGCAGGGTGCTCGAAGCGCCCCTCGAAGAGCTGGTGCGGGTGCCGGGAGTGGGCCCGAAAAGCGCCCTGGCCCTGAAACTGATCCACGGGGTGGCCCGCAAGTTCCTGGAGACCCGGCTGCAGGAAGCCACTTTTCTGCACGGCTCCTCCGACGTCTACGACTACCTGCGCCACAGCATGCGGGACCTGGACATCGAGGTCTTCAAGGTGCTCTACCTGGATGCCCGCCACGCGGTGATGCACGCCGAGGACCTGTTCCAGGGCACCATGAGCTAC
>JAZDIG010000146.1:0-2992 GCA_043805105.1 Candidatus Glassiibacteriota bacterium
GAGGTTCAGCTTGTAGCGGGCCAGCAGGCGGACCAGCGCCTTGAGGTCGTCCAGGGTACTGATCTGGCCCCGGCTGAGGTCGTCGCTCACTCCCCGCAGGCCGAGCGCGGGCCGGTCCTTCACGCTCAGGCCCGGCACGTAAACTCCCGAGCTGTCCCGGCCGAATACCTGGGCCAGGGTCATCAGGCCGTAGAAGCGGCCGGCCTCGGATGGGGCCTCGATCCTCGCCCCGGCCGAATCCACTTCCAGAGTGTAGCCGCCGTCCCCGGCCGCAACGCCGGTGGAACTTCCATCGAGGGTGACGGAGCCCGGGGGAGCGCTTTCACCCGCGGCCAGCTCGCGGACCGGGAGGCGGCTGAAACCCAGCTCCTCCAGCCAGCGGTTGAATTCTTCCGCGGCAAAACGGTCGGCCGCCAGGTTTTCGCTCCGGATATAGATTGCCGTGGAGTCGGTGATCCGCAGCCTTTCTCCGATCAGGGTGATTTGCGCCGGCGGCGGCAGGACCGAGGGCGCAGCGGAGGAAAGATTGGACAGCGTCATCAACAGGACTCCGCTGAGGGGAAATAGTTTGTAACTCAGAAGCAATCTCATCAGTTTATCTCCTGCGTGATGCCTGCAGAACAGCAGGATAGATAAGCGGGCCGGCCGGACCTTTCAAGGGAAATCTTGGAGTTCCGGACAGTGCGTATCAGCATGGAGTTTCTTGACTTTAAGGGTGCTTGCTTGTATAATCTTAGGCGCGCCTAACTTTTATTAATTATTGAAATATCGTTCGTTACAGGCCAATGGACAGACCGCTCAAACTCAGTCCCAGCCTCGAAGATTACCTCGAAGCGATTTTTCACATCCAGTCGCGGGCCAGCGTGGTCCACGCCAGTGAAATCGCCAGCCGGCTGGATGTCCGGGGCGCCTCGGTTACCGGAGCGCTGCAATCCCTGGCCCGCAAGGGGCTGGTCAATTACGCGCCTTACCAGGAAGTGACCCTCACCGAAAACGGGTGCGCCGCGGCCCACGAAGTGGTTAAGAGGCACCAGGCGCTGCACAAGTTTTTCGTCGAGGTGCTGGACGTGGAAGAGGAGGTGGCGCAGATAGCCGCCTGCCGGATGGAGCATTCCCTTCCCCGCCCGATCATGGACCGGATCAGCGGTTTCGTCGATTTCCTGGCCGAATCCGGCGACCAGGGCGGCAAGCTCGTGGAAAATTTCAAGGCGAGCCTGGTACCTTACAAATAACGGTTGATCGAAAGCTGTGGACAAGATTTCGGCGGGAAATGGATCCAACGAGATGATCGGTACCGGCGGGAGCCAGCCCAGGTCGTTGAGCGACATCAAGGCCGGAGAGATCGTCAGGCTGTTCTCCGTTTTGGGCGGCGAACAGTTCAAGGAACGGATGGTGGCCATGGGGCTGTCGCCGGGCATCTCCTTCGAAGTGGTCCGCAACCGGGCAGGCGGGCCGGTGGTGCTCTCGATCCGGGGAGCGCGGTTGATTCTGGGCCGCGGCATGTCCCACAAGATCATGGTCACCTGAGCCGGCAGGGAATCGCCGGCCGCATCCCCGAGCAAACGCTCGACTGATCTTTATTACATTGCCAGACCAGCCCTCCAGGAAGACCCTGAAAGTTATTTCCCGGTTCCACAGGCAGAGAGTATCCGGAGCCGGCCGGCCGGCTCGAATCATCTCGTCAATCGAGCTGCGCCTTTCAGCTACGTCCTTATGACAACAGGCGGGGAAAGTTGATCCAGCAGGGAAAAACAGCGGTCAAAGGTCATCTGAAGATCGCCATCACCGGCAACCCCAATTCCGGCAAGACCACTATTTTTAACCATCTTACCGGTTTCAGGCAGAGAGTGGGCAACTATCCCGGGGTCACCGTGGAGAAGAAGGAGGGGGACGTCCTGGCGGAGGGCTACCGGCTCACCCTGATCGACCTGCCCGGCATCTACAGTCTCACCCCCCACTCCCTCGAAGAGCTGATTACCCGCCGGGTGATCCTCGAAGAAAAACCGGACGTCGTGATCGACGTACTGGATGCCACCAACATCGAGCGGAACCTGTACTTGGCGACTCAGCTCAAGGAGCTGGGAGTGCCGATTGTCCTGGCTCTCAACATGAGCGACGAGGCGCGGGCCAAGGGAATCCAGTTCGACCTGGATAAACTGTCGAAACTCCTGGGGATGCCGATCGTGGCCACGGTCGGGCACCGGAAAGAGGGGCTCGACCGGCTGCTGGCAGCCGCGGTCGGCACGGCCTGTGGCGGCGCGGACCAGCGAAAAGTGAAGATCGCCTACGGCCCGGACGTGGACCAGGAGATCGACCGGCTGGAGGAGCTGGTTACGAGTCGGTGGCAGCCCACGAACGGCTTCGATCCCCGCTGGCTGGCGGTCAAGCTGCTGGAAGGCGACAAAGAGGTGCGGGACAAGGTAACCGACCAGACGGTGCTGGCGACCGCCGGGGAGGCCGCGCAGCGGCTGGAAAAGATTCTGGGCGATCCTCCGGCGGTGATCATGGCCGACCGCCGCTACGGCTTTATCTCGGGCGCCTGCCAGGAGGCGGTGCGCAACACGGTGGAAAACCGCCACACGGTCAGCGACCGCATCGATGAATTTATCATGAGCGACGCCTTGGGTATCCCGATCCTCCTGGTGATGATGTACGCCGTGTTCAATTTCACCTTTACCCTGGGCGATCCGCTCATGAGAGTGATCGAATGGGGGATCGGAAAGTTGAGCGGGGCGATAACCGCCCTCTGGCCGGCCGGCCGGGCCGGGCTGCTCGAATCGCTGGTGGTCGATGGTATAATCGGCGGCGTGGGCGGAGTGATAGTCTTCCTGCCCAACATCATGCTGCTTTTCCTGGCGATCGCGCTATTGGAGGACACCGGCTACATGGCCCGCGCCGCTTTCGTGATGGACCGGCTGATGCACAAGATCGGCCTGCACGGCAAGAGTTTCATCCCGCTGTTGATCGGCTTCGGCTGCACGATCCCGGCGAT
>JAZDIG010000147.1:0-2029 GCA_043805105.1 Candidatus Glassiibacteriota bacterium
AATCAGCCACGTGATCCGCGGCGATGGCCACGTGTCCAACACTCCCCGCCAGCTTATGCTTTACCGGGCCCTGGGCAGCCAGCCACCATTATTCGCCCATATTCCCATGATCCTGGGGCCGGACCACAAGCTGCTGAGCAAGCGCCACGGCGCCACCAGCCTGGCCGAATACCGCCAGAGCGGCTACCTGCCGGAGGCGCTGATCAATTACCTGAGCCTGTTGAGCTGGTCCTCGGCCTCCGGTGATGAATTCCTGCCTCTGGACCGGCTTGTTCGGGAGATCGATTTCGACAGGTTGGGCCAGAGCGCAGCCGTGTTCGACCCGGAAAAACTGCGCTGGCTGAACGGCAAGCACCTGCGCGAGCTGAGCGAGGACCGGCTGGCGGACCTGTTCGCCTCGTTTGCCGGCGAGGGGAGAAAACTGTTCGACGACAGCCAGTGGCGCGAAATCACCAGCGCTTGCCGGGAAAAAGTGGAACTGCTGACCGATATTATCGGCCTGCTGGACAACTTCACCGGCCGGCCGGCGGCGATAACCGATGAGGAGGACCGGCGGATGCTGGCCCAGGAAGAGGCGCGCCGGGTGCTGAGCGAAATGGCCGGCCGGCTGGAGAACCTCGCTTCCGCCGATGCCGAAACGCTTAAAAATCTGTTTACGGCTGTGTCGCAGGCTGTTTCGGTGAAGGGCAAGCTGCTCTACATGCCGGTGCGGCTGGCCCTGACCGGCAGGCGCCACGGACCGGAGCTGCCGCGGATCATGTCGGTGATCGGCCCGGCGCGCTCGGCAGAGCTGCTGGCCGCGACGCTCTCCGCGGTGAAAACCTCGAACTGACAACGGCCGGAGGAAATCAAAAGTGAAGGCGGTTAACTGGTCGATCCCCTACGAGCTGGCTGCGGTACTGACTGCGGCCCTCATCACTTCCTGCAGCCTCGAGCCGCCGCTCAAGACCCTGCCGGATACCGAAGTCAAGATCAGCGGCGGGGGAGTGGCGGTCCAGGTGCATTCGCTGAGCGGGCGGATCAGGAGCCTCAATCTCGAAAACAGCGGTTTCGACCTGCTACGGCCCTGGCCGGAGCTCGAGCTGAGGGCCGGTTTTTCGGTGGAAATCGAGGATGAGCTGACCGGCCGCATCATGAGCGACATCGCCGATTCCGTGCTGGTGCGTGAATTCACCCAAAAAGAGAATTCGGTAGCCCTGCGCAAGTTCCTCGAACCGGATGGCTACCAGATAGATGAAGAAATTTACGGCAACCGGGAGGGCGTGCATTTGCGCTTCCGAGCGGTGCCGCAGGAGGAGGAAGCCCCTCTGCGGTCGGTGAGATTCACCTTTGTGTTCCCGGTGGCAAGGGGCCTCCAGGTCTGGGCTCCCGGCGGCGATCCACCGGTCCGCGTGGATGGCCGGACCGCAGTCCGGTACGTCTATGGACCGGGCGCTGCCGAACGCGAGATGATTTCGATCCCTCTGGTCAGCCTCTGGGCCGGCGGAGACACAGCCTGGACCCTGGCCGTGCCGCTGGAGGTGAGGGTGGCGCGGGTAGTGTTCGAAATCGAGCCGGGGCTGGTGCCCACCGGGGTAGAACCCCGGCTGGACGAATGCGACCGGCTGCGGATCACTTTCGACCTGACCGGCGCCGGCGGGGGCAGAAGCCTCGAGGCGGGCCTCTGGCTCTATTCCCACTCCGCCGATTGGCGCGATGCGCTGCGGGTGTTCGCCGACCATTATCCCAAATATTTCGAGCCGGCCAGGAGAGTGGCTTCCGCCGAGGGTTTCCTCGACAGAGTTTCACCGCAGGTGCAGACCCCCTGGCAGCTCACCGCTCTGCAGAGCCGGGACGTCCGGCTGGCCGGAATCGGCTGGAACGTCTTCCGCTCCGGCCAGTGGGTGCCGCCCCAGGCGATGCGTTTCTACGATTTCACCTGGCGGGCGCCGGGGGACAGCACTGCCGGGGAAGTGTCCGTGCGCCTGATCAGCGCCGCGATCGATAACCTGCTCTTGTTCAAGCTGAGACCGATACTGCGCGGCGCCTA
>JAZDIG010000148.1:0-4286 GCA_043805105.1 Candidatus Glassiibacteriota bacterium
AATTGACCTCTTACTATTTCCCCAAAGAATTCGACAATGCCTATCTGCACCAGCTCAAGCTGCACGCTTTCAAGCAGGGCCTGTCCGTAAGCGGCACCGCGATCGCCAATGATTTCTGCAAGCCGGCTGGACCCGAAAAGGACAAGGAGCTCGCCCACGTCAAGCAATGGATCGACTATTCCGTGGAGTTCAGCGCGCCGCACATCCGGATCTTTTCCGGCCACGCTCCCGAAGGCATCGACCTCAAACAGGCGATCACCTGGTGCGCCGATGGCATCAAGGAAAGCCTGGATTACGCCGGCCAGAAAGGCATAGTGCTGGGTCTGGAAAACCACGGCGGGATCACCGCCAGGGCTACCGACCACCTGGAAATCTGCCGGCAGGTGGGCAATCACCCCTGGTTCGGGGTCAACCTCGACACCGGGAATTACCGCACCAATCCGTACGAGGAGCTCGCGATGTCGGCCCCGCTGTCGGTCAACGTCCAGATCAAGGTGGATGTGGCCGGTCCGAACGGCGAGAACGAACCAGCTGATCTCGCCCGCGTCCGCGACATCCTGGTCAAAGCTGGCTACAAAGGCTGGGTTGCCCTGGAATACGAAGGCAAGGATGACCCGAAAACGGCCATTCCGCGCTACATCGAGGAGTTGAAAAAGCTTTACCTCGGCTGACCGTTCGCCGGCGGAAAATGGGATGATCCAATCTGTCGTTCGGCTCAAAAAGGGCAGGGAAAAGCCGGTCGTTTCCGGCCATCCCTGGGTGTTTAGCGGAGCGGTGGAGCGTATCGAGCCGGAAGGGGCCGAACCCGGGGCCGCCTGCCGCGTGCTGGCTGCGGATGGGTCTTTCCTGGCCAATGGATATTTCAATCCGCGCTCGCAGATAGTCTGTCGGCTGGTTTCGCGTTCGGAAGCGGAGACCTGGTCGGAGGGGCTCGTGGCAAGCCGGTTGGCGGAAGCGATCCGGCTCAGAGAAAGGCTGCTACCCCCGCAAACGGACTGTATCCGTCTGGTCAACTCCGAGGGCGATGGACTGCCGGGAGTGGTAGTCGACCGGTACGGCAGCGGCGTGGTGGTAGAGCTGAACACGGCCGGAGCGGACCGTCTGCGCGGTGCGGTTACTGAAAGCCTGGAGAGGTCCCTGGCGGGGACCTCTTTTATTTACGAGAATTCGGCGGGCCCGGCCCGAGGTCTCGAACACCTGCCGGAAGTCAAGCAGGCTCTCGCCGGTGCCGCTCCCGACCGGGTCACAATCACCGAATCCGGCCACCGCTTCCTGGTCGATCCGGCCCACGGCCAGAAGACCGGCTTTTACCTCGACCAGCGTGAAAACCGCCGGCTGGCCGCCGGCTGGACCAGACCCGGCTGCAGCGCCCTCCATCTCTTTGCCTACACCGGGGCTTTTTCGGTCTACCTGGCCGCCGCCGGGGCCGGCCGGGTGGTGAGCGTGGATTCGAGCGAACGAGCCTGCGCCCTGGCAATGGAAAATCTCACCCTTAACGGCCTTTCTCCCGAAGCGCACCCGGTCCTCTGCGAAGATGCGTTCGAATACCTGCGCTCTGACTCCGGCCCGTTCGATATCATAGTCGTCGATCCGCCGCCCCTGGCGCGCAGGAGCGCACACGTCCAGAAAGCCGCTCGCGCCTACAAGGACGTCAACCGCCTCGCCATCACCGCCGCGGCTTCCGGCGGCGTGATACTCACTTTTTCCTGCTCCGCCCACGTCGATTCCCGCCTTTTCGGCCAGATCGTTTTCAGCGCCGCCCTGGAAGCCGGCCGCCGGGTGCGGATACTCGCCAGGCTGGGCGCCGGTCCCGACCACCCGGTCAGCATCTTCCACCCGGAAGGTGAATACCTCAAGGGGCTGCTGCTGGAAGTGGATTAGAGACACGGCCCGCCGTTTCCCGATATTGACAAGAGTTCCTGCACCCGGATCGTTTACAAATCCACCGGGGTGTGTAATACTCGAACTGTTCCGGCCGATTTGTCGGGGCGAACCATGTGTTCGCCCTGGGTAAGGCGGGGAGAATTCGTGACATCCATTTTATCCGTGTAATCCGTGATTCAGAATCACGGATGTCACGGATGAGGCACGGATTTGCACGGATACCCCCCGACTCCCTACAAGAGTGGTAGCGACCGTAAGGGCGCACCCCTGTGTCCGCCCCCGGCAACGCTGCGATGTAGTTCATTGAGTGAATTGCAGGGCGGAATCCGGATATATTTCGCTTCTCTCCGGCAATATATTAGGCGTCAGAGAAGTCAATACGGAACTCTGACCGGAGTGAACCATGCAGGAGAAACTGCCTCTGGAGGAAAGCGGTCTTTGGCGGGCGGTGACCAGCCGGGACCGGAACTACGACGGCGTATTCTTTTACGCCGTGCTCACCACCGGAGTCTATTGCCGGCCGCACTGCGCCAGCCGCAAGCCCCGCCGCAACAACGTGCTTTTTTTCTTTTCGGCCGAGGGAGCGCGGAAAGCCGGGTTCAGGCCCTGCCTGAAATGCAGGCCGGAGGATTCACCGGAAGCGGGTCTTCATGAGGACGTGGTACTGTCGGTCTGCCGGTACATCGAGACCAGGGAGGGCCCGCTGCCTACGCAGGAGGAGCTGAGCCGCAGGGCCGGATTCAGCGCCAGCTACCTGAACCGCCTTTTCAAAAGAGTTCTGGGCCTCTCTCCGCTCCAGTACGCGGATGCCTGCCGGCAGGCCAGGCTGAAAGCCGCCCTGCGCTCGGGCGAGCCGATAACTTCGGCGCTCTACGAATCCGGCTACGGGTCCTCCAGCCGTCTCTACGAAAAGACCTCGAAAATATTGGGTATGACCCCCCGCGCCTATAAAACCGGCGGCCGGGGCCAGTCGATCTGCTACAGCATCGTCACCTGCCCGCTGGGCTACCTGCTGGTAGCGGCCACCGCCCGGGGCCTCTGCAGCGTCAAGCTGGGAGACAGCGGGGAAGAGTTGGTCCGGGAGCTGAACGAAGAGTTCGGCAATGCCGTGGTGAGCCAGGCTAATGCCCGGCTGGCACGCGGGGTCCAGTTGCTCGCGGACTTCCTGTCCGGTTCCGCTCCCTGGCCCGAGCTGCCCTGCGATGTCAGAGCCACCGCATTTCAGCGCAAAGTCTGGGAATGCCTGCGGGCTGTCCCGCCGGGAACCACGGTCAATTACAGCCGGCTCGCCGAAATGATCGGCAAGCCGGGCGCGGCCAGGGCCGTGGCCGCGGCCTGCGCGGCCAACCCACTGGCGATCGTCATTCCCTGCCACCGGGTCGTTCCTCTGGGCGGTGGTACCGGCGGCTACCGCTGGGGGAAAGACCGGAAAAAGGCCATACTGGAAATCGAAAGGAACCGCCCGGCCGGCGACGGGTAAAAACAGTCAAATAACAAATGGCCGATTTGTCCCTCCTGATTTTTCCCCCCGGAAAAAGAGACGGAAGTTGTACTGCATGAAAAAAATTTTCTGCAGCTCTTGACAAATCGTTTGCCCTTGATTATAATGAGTAGACACTCAGTGAGCAATAACTCATCGATATTGAAAAATGACCTCGATCACCAGAAAAGAACGCAAGGAACACACCCGCGAACTGCTGCTGCAGAGCGCGATCGAAGAGTTTTCGAGCCGGGGGATTGCGGCGACCAAGACCGTGGACATCGCCCGGGCCGCGGGAGTGGCGCACGGTACGGTCTTCGTCCATTTTCCCACGCGGGACGACCTGCTGAACGAAGTAATCGACCAGTTCGGCCAGGAAATCGGGATGGAATTCAGGACGCTGTCGCAGCAGGGTGGGGGAGTGCGGGAGGTCCTGGCCGCCCACCTGAGGATCGTGGAGAAGTTCGAGCCGTTTTACGCTCAGATCGTGATCGAGGGTCCGCTGCTTCCGCGCAATGCGCGCAACAACATCTTTCTGATCCAGACCGGGATCGCCCTGTACCTGGAGGAAGCGCTGGCCCGCGATGTCGAAAGGAAGCGGGTCCGGCCGGCAGCGATTCATCTGTTGGTCAACTCCTGGATCGGGACCATAAACTATTACCTCACCAACCGGGACAAGTTTTCACCGGGAAGGTCGGTGATCGCCGAGCACGGTAGTGAGCTATTGGACCACTTCATGAGCGGTATCGAATTGCCGCGAAAGGAGAGTTAGATGGGCACTAAATGCGCATCCTGCGGCTGGGAGCTGACCCGGCCCGAGCAGTTCGCGCTGGGCGACGTCAACAGTCTCTACTGCGTGGAGTGCACCAACTCGGATGGCAGCCTGAAGACGTTCCAGGAGGTGCACGAGCTGATCACCGCC
>JAZDIG010000149.1:0-10651 GCA_043805105.1 Candidatus Glassiibacteriota bacterium
CCGGAACCAACAGCTTCACCAGATAATGCCCCCAGAGGGCCGGCACGGTGAACAACCGCGAAACCAGCGGAATTTCCTGGGGCGATGTCCAGCGGACGGTCGAGACGAACAGCAGGTGGTAGCCGAGCGCCAGCGCGGGAAGGAAAAACGGCAACAGCCTCAGCCAGCCGGCCCTCCCCCCGCCAACTGCCAGCCTGCCCCCCGCCCGCCGGAGTAGAATCAATTCGGCGCCTGCCAGCACCAGCGGCAGACTGATCGCGCCGGGCTGGGTGGAAAGAGCCGCCAAGTATGAGACGAAACTATACAGGTAAAGCCGGGGCTGCCCTTCCTGAGTGAACCGCAGGTAGCAGTGGAACGACACCAGGAAGAATGCCGCCATCAAGGTTTGCTTGCCTCCCTGGTGCCAGGAAATCACTTCCACGTGGGTGGGATGGAGCGCGAACAGCAGGGCGGCGGCGAGCCCCACCTGGTTCGCCCGTCCGCTCAGCCAGCGGCCGCCCCAGTGCTCAGTCAGATACCTTACCGTGACGAAGAGCAGCAGGACGTTGACCGTATGCAGGAGCACGTTCAACAGGAAAAACCAGCTCAGGCGGGCGCCGCCGACCGCGTAAACCAGGGCGTAGGTCAATGTCCTGAGCGGCTGGTAACTCGCCAGAGACGCCGAACTCGAGGGGATGAACATCTGGTAGAGCGAAGTAACCGAAAGCGAACAGATGCCGGGGTTGTCCCGGATGACACCGTCGTCCCAGCCGACGTAGCCATTGTCCAGCGATGGAAGGTATAGCAGGACCGAAAAGAGCAGAATCGCAGGGAGCGCGTATCTGACGAGGCCTTTTTTAGACAGTTCTGTCATCTTGCGGAATGCGTCCGGTTCGAATCATCTCGACTCTTCTCCCACAGATGGATGGAGGATCGCCTGGTTCGTCCGTTGCAAGATTCAGGCCTCGTTGCCGGACCTCAGGAGGAACAAACCACTTGCCCGCAATCCTGTTCGAGCCGTGCAACCGCTCTTTTCACCGCTTCGATTTCCCGGCCGGCCGGCAAACCGCCGCGTTCCAGCTCGGCTGCGATCTTCTGCAGGTCTTGCCGGAGCGATTCGAGGGCTTCATCCACCCCCCGGAAGCCGAAGTCCTGGGCCAGGCCGAGCACGTGTCCCAGGTAACTGTCGAGCAGGCGGGAGACCTTGGGCGATGAGGGCCCGGAGAGACGGTCGAGACTGTTCCGGATAAACTCCAGCGTTTCGCGGCAGTTTTCGACGAAGTAGGCTCCGGCCAAAGCGCTGTCTTCCGCCTCTTCCCCGACCGCCTCCGGCTCGTGAGCCGGGCTTTCAGGCAAGTCCCGGGCGGACTCCCTGACCCCGGCCGGCGCTTGGGCCGTAACCTCACCGACGCTTTCCTCCGGCCCCGCGGTCCGTTGTTCCCCGCAGGAGGCCGGTTCCGCCTCGAGCTCCAGGGCCGGCTCATCTTCCAGGGGCTTTACCGCCGCCGGCTGCTCCGCTTCCACTGGATGGCTCACCAGATTACTTACCTGCACGAACCACTCGTCCACAGATTTCGAGATGTCCAATTCGCTATCCAGCCGGCCAGTCTGCGCCGGTTTGGCCGGCTCTTCCCCGCCAGTTCCGGTACCGGTGGTTTCCGGCCGGCTGCTCCAGGCGACGATCATTCTGGTGCAGCGGTTGGCGGTTTCACGGCACCAGTGGAAATACTCCCGGTCGCCCTCGCCCTGCACCAGGCCTTTCATTCCCTGCAGCAGGCGGCTCATGGTGAGCCGTTCCGGCGGGGCGAGGCCCTTGCGGCCCAGCCGGCCGGCCTGCCGGAAAGCGTTCCGGGCGACTTCGAACATGAAAGTAAACTCGGCTGCCGGGGAAATCTTTTCTTCCCCCCAGAGGGCGAGCCAGCCCGCGTAAAGCTCTTCGACCAGCTCCTGCGTTTCCCTGGAGCGGCCCAGCCGCTCGATCTCTTCCCCAAGGATGTCGACCACCTTGCGGGCCTCCACCTGGAAATAGGTCTGCTTCTCCTCGGCTTCCAGGGGCAGGCTCATCCTTGCCGCCTCGGCTTTTCTCCTTCCGGAAGGTTCGTCTGTCGGCTTCAGCTCGAGGTTGCGGCTGAACACCGAGCCGCTGCCCCGGTCCGACTTGCCCGCTTCCCCGCCTGTGCGGGTGTGGTAGTTGTTTCCAGTCGTTTCCATCTGTGGTCTCCAGTCCTGTTGGCCTCCGCCGGGGGAGGTGAACTCGCGTTTGTCGACGGATCAGCCGGGCGGCACGTCCACGTTGTCGATTAGACGCGACCCGCCAAGCTGCAGAGCGCCTGCCAGGTATCGGCAGCCGGCTGCCTCACCGGCCCGGGAGAGAGTTTCATCCAGCGCTTCGAGATATTCCATCTGGCCGCCGGTAGCCGATTCGACCGCCGCCGCAGCCTCCGGCAGCACGGCCGCCGGTGACTCGCCCTCATTGCCGATTCTCTGCGCGGCCCGGGCCAGCGCGCGATAAAACTCGGCCGCCCGGCTCCGCTCCTCTTGCCCCAGATACCGGTTGCGGGAGCTCATGGCCAGCCCGTCCGGCTCCCGGACGGTCCGGCCCGCCACGATCCTTACCGGCAGGTCGAGATCGCGCACCAGGCGGCGGATCACCAGAAGCTGCTGCAGGTCCTTGCGGCCGAAGACGGCAACCTCGGGCTGAACAATGTTGAGCAGCTTCGTCACCACGGTGGCGACGCCGCGGAAGTGGCCGGGCCGGCTTACGCCGCAGAGCCCCCGGCTCAGCCTGGTCTCCTCCACGAAAGTCGAGCTGTCCCCGGCGTACATCTGGTCGGCCTCCGGGGCAAAAAGAAGATCGACACCCTCTTTCCGGGCCATTTCCCGGTCGCGGGCAAGATCGCGTGGGTAGCGTTCGAGGTCTTCGCCGGGGGAGAACTGGGTCGGGTTGACGAACAGACTCACCACGGTATACTCCGCCTCCCGGCGGCAGATTCTCATCAGGCTCAGATGCCCCTCGTGAAAAAATCCCATGGTGGGAACCAGGCCCACGGTATGGCCGGCCTGTCTGGCCCGGGCCACCAATTCCCTCACTTCATCTTTCGTTTTCACCACCTGCATCGGTGCCTCACCCTGCCTCTCCCTGAAGACCTGGAATTTCGGCCAGCCGGAAAGGAATCCGGGCGCGATCTCCTCGACCATCTCCAGGAAAAACGGGCGGTTAATCAGCTCCGGGTGCGGGATTACCAGCCTGCGCCTCTCCTCCCTCAGCTCGCCGTAAAACAGGATATCCAGGTCGATTATCCGGGGGCCCCAGCGTTCGCCGCGCACCCGGCCCATTTCGCGTTCGACAGCCAGCAGCCGTTCGAGCAGGCCCTCGGGAGCCAGAGAGGTGGAGAGCTTCAGCACCTGGTTGAGAAAGTCCGGCTGATCGGTCCGGCCCACTGGCCGGGTGATCCGGGCCGCCGAACGGCCCGTGATCCCGACCCCTTCGATCCGGCCGATCAGCTCCACCGCCCGCTGCAGATTCGCCTCCAGGCCGCCGATGTTCGTTCCCAGGCTGACAAAAACGGCGGTTTCGGTCCGTCCCCCGGAACCCGGATCAGCTTTCCCGCTCACGGCAGATTTCCACTTCGGCGTAATTGATGAAACCTTTGACCGGCACCCGCGGCTTGCGGAGACGGACGATTATGCGTTCGACCGGGAAATCGGCCATGACCCGTTCGGCAATCGCCCCGGCCAGTCTTTCCATCAGGTTGAAGCTGCTGTTTTCCATTAACTCCTGCACGGTCTGAAACAGCTTGGGGTAATTGATCGTATCGGCGATACGGTCGCTGTGGCACGCCTTGGTGAGGTTCGCGTAGCAGTCGAGGTCGATTTCGAACAGCTGGCCGACGTCCTTTTCAAAGGAATAGAGGCCGGAATGGGAGTAAAACTTCATACCACTGAGAGTGAGCCGGTCCAATTAGCTGCCTCCTGATGGTAGGCTGAATTTGAACACACTACTCCATTATAATATGTGCTTTATACATATTTATATTAACCAACCCGGACAACGATGTCAACTTGTAATAGAGAGATAAGTCCAGGCTGTTTCAGGATCACCTGCCAAGGCGGGATAAAATCCGGCGTGTCGCAGAACGTCAATCGGGAAGAGCCGGAAGGCTGCCGGAGCCTTGTGCCGGAGAGTCCGCCGGGGACCGGACAGGGGGAAGAAGAGGCTTGGAATCCACACCGGACAGCCGGCGCAAAAAAAACGCCCGGAAATATCCGGGCGTATGCCATTCAGGATTTCGTAAATTTTCAAGCCGCTCGGTTGGCCGTGTGTCAGTTCTGCGGCACTTCGGCCGGAACCACCGAGACTTTCTTTTGGGTCTTGCCCTTGCGCTCGAACTTGACCACGCCATCCACCAGGGAGTAAATGGTGAAGTCCCTGCCCAGACCCACGTTTTCACCGGGATGCAGCCTGGTGCCGCGCTGGCGCACGATAATTCCGCCGGCTCTGATCGCCTGGCCGGCGAACACCTTGACACCCAGCCTTCTGCCAGCGCTGTCGCGTCCGTTGCGCGAGCTTCCTACACCTTTCTTGTGAGCCATCTTTCTCTCCTTACCCGCTTGGTACGGCGGTCAAATTCCGGCAGCTTCTCCGCCACAACACTATTCCCCGACCCGGAGCTCTCGAATTTACTCCTGGTCGTCCTTGGCCTTGGTTTCGCTCTTTCTGGCCGGTTTGGCGGCGGCCGGTTTTTTAGCGGCAGTCGTTTTCTTGGCTTTTTTCTCCGGCTTGCCGGTTTCGGCCTTCTTGGCCGCCGGCTTAGCGGGAGCCTCTTTGGCTGCGGCCGGCTTAGCCTTGGCGGCGGTCTTCCTGGCGGGTTTGGCAGCGGTCTTTTCCGCCTTGGGTTTGGCCTTGGCGGCTGGAGCTTTTTTGGCCGCTTTCTCTTCGGCCGGCTTCACCGGCTTGGTTTCGGTCACTTCGACAGGAGCGGTTTCCGGCTTTGCAGCGGCCGGGATTTCCTCCACCGGCTTCGCCTTTTCCGCTTCGGCAGCCTGCTTCTTCATTTTGCCCAGGACGATTTTTTCGACTTCGAGTTCGGTGAAACCCTGCCTGAAGCCGACCGTACGGCGGTAATTCTTGCGCCTCTTGTACTTGATGAACCTCACCTTGCGGGTGCGTCCGTGGCGCACGACCGTGGCTTCGGCGTAGGCCCCCTCCACCAGCGGGGTGCCGACTTCGATCTTCGCCTCGTCGCACAGCAGCAGGATCTCTTCGAGCCGGACCTTCTCGCCCACTTTCCGGTCCAGGGTGGGTACCCGGACGGACGTCTGGGGCTGGATTTTGAACTGTTTTCCACCGGATTTCGCTATCGCATACATTGAAACGAGAACTCCTTTACCCGTGATTGGCCACTGCCGGATATCGACGAATCGAGCCGTAGAAGATAATTTCATCGTCGGTTCGTGTCAATAGCTATCTCGGCTTATTTCAAATCGATCTGCCGGCGGGAAGGCAGAGCGAAAATGGCGAAATCGTCGATCCGCATCAATGGATCGTCCCTCAACTGCAGCTTGGTTCTGGTTTCGCTCTCCAGTTTCTGCAGAAGCTGGAACTCCTGTTCCATCAGATGCAGCGCCACCGCCGGATGGACTTTCAGCAGGAGCTGGTTGTTCCGGTAATTCGGCGAAATTTTGCGCAGGGCGATTTCCAGCTCTCCGGCAACCACATCCGGGGTGAAGATCCGGCCGCGGCCCTCGCAGGTGGGGCAGACGTCGGTGAGGCTGTGGAAGAGGCTGGAGCGCACCCGCTGGCGGCTCATCTCCACCAGGCCCAGCTGGCTGACATCGAAAGCTCTGGTTTTGGCGCGGTCCATCTTGAGGTAGCGGCGGAACTCGTCCAGCACCTTCTGCTGGTTCTCCCGGCTCTCCATGTCGATGAAGTCGATCACGATGATTCCGCCCAGATCGCGCAGCCTGATCTGCCGGGGTATCTCCCGGGCCGCTTCCAGGTTGGTGCGCAGGATCGTCTCCTCCTGGTCCTTTTCGCCGGTGTAGCGGCCCGTGTTGACGTCGATTGAAACCAGCGCCTCGGTCTGTTCGATCACCACGTAGCCGCCCTTCTTGAGCCAGACCTTCTTATTGAAACTCTTGCGGATTTCATCATCCAGGCTGTAATGGGTGAAGATCGGTTTGCTGTCTTTGTAGAATTGCAGGCGGCCGGAAAGCTTGGGAGCGATAATCTTCAGGTAATCCCTGATTTGGCTGTATTCCTCCCGTGAATCCACCACCAGCGAATCCACCCGGTCGCTGAACACGTCACGCAGGGTGCTGCTGATCAGCTTCATTTCCTGATAGACAAGACTGGGCGCCGGAGCCTGGCTGGCCTGCCGCCTGATGCGCCGCCAGAGGTTTTTGAGCGAGATGTACTCGTTCTTGAACTCATCCTCGGAGGTGTCTTCGGCTACGGTGCGCACGATCACTCCCTCGTTGCGCGTGATGATCTTGCGGATAATGTCCTTGATCCGGCCGCGCACTCGCGGGTCATCGATCTTGCGGGAGATGCCGATCCGGTTGTCGAAAGGCGAATACACGAGCTGGCGGCCCGGCAGGGAAACTTCCGAGCTCACCCGCGGCCCCTTGGTGCCGATCGGCTCCTTGGTCACCTGGACCAGGATTTCCTGTCCCTCCTGAAGCTGGTCCTGGATCGCCTGCACTTTCTTCGGTTTGCGGTGCGAGGCCTGGCTTTCAGTCTCGTCGCCGTCTTCGAATTCCATATCGAAAAGTTCATTGCCCACGTCGCTCACGTGGAGAAACCCGTGCTTGGGCAGGCCGATGTCCACGAAGGCGGCCTGCATTCCGGGCAGGACCCGGCGCACGATACCCTTGTAGATGTCGCCGACCATCCGTTGTTCGCTCTCCTGGTCGACCATCAGTTCCACCAGTTTCCCGTCCTCGAGAATGGCGACCCGGGTCTGCTTGAGCGAAACCGAAATTATAATCTCGCGTTTCGCGGATTTTTGCCGGGATTGATTCGTCATATACTATTCCTAATTAAAAAACGTTATCGGTTATCACCGGTCGCCATCGCTCCGGTGGGATTATCCCACCACTTCCGGAAAAAGGGCGACTGAATCAAATTTAATAGACTGCTATCAAATATCAAGCCGCCTCGCATCAGAACTCGAGCGGCAGGGTGCGCCGGCCGTCCCGGTCGATGTAGGCTTCGG
Organism: Candidatus Glassiibacteriota bacterium; assembly: GCA_043805105.1. Taxonomy (GTDB): domain Bacteria; phylum Gemmatimonadota; class Glassbacteria; order GWA2-58-10; family GWA2-58-10; genus JAZDIG01. The sequence continues at coordinate 7,197 of JAZDIG010000149.1, forward strand.
TCTTGCAGATCCGGCAGAGGGCGGCTTCCCGGCTGTCGATCCCCAACAGCCACCTGAGGAAATCGTCCGCCCGGGCCGACCGGTCGCCCTGGACCTCCAGCTCGAATTCGAGCTCGGCCTGCGAGCCGGCGGCGGACACCATGATCTCTCCGAGCCGCCGGGCCAGGTCGATTTTCCTTTCGCGTCCCTTTTTATCGGTACGCTCGAATATCCCGCCCTCGGCCAGCCGCCGGCCGATACAGGCCCGGCAAAAAGCGACCGGATCGGAGCCGCCGCTGCCGGACAGGTCGGCCGGAACCAGGGCGCGGTAGCGGCAGACCGTAATGCCGGCGGCGAGCTGGGGCAGTCCCCCGGCCAGGGGCAGCTCTTTGACCGCGCCGATCTGAAATCCCTCCAGGCCGCGGGCCGCCGCGGCAAGCGCTTCGCTCGCTTTCCCAGCGGAAACCGGCAAAGTTTCGAAGTCGAAGTACTCCGCCTCGCTCTCGATACCCACTGGCAGCGGCGGCGAAAAGTGCAGCCTCATGCGCGGGTTGAATCCCTCGCTGTAGAGCACCGGCAACTCGCTCCGGCGCAGCATGAATTCGATGTTGCGCACCATATCGAGATGCCCGACGAAGCGCAGCAGGCCGCGTTTGGCGTACCTGACGCGCCAGGTGTTCGCGGCCGCAGCCTCGCTGGCCACCGGCAGCTTCCCCGCAGCCAGCGGCCGGCCGATGGTTTGACCGGCTCCTTCAGTCGCCGGAGTGGAACGCAGCAGCCGGCAGGCTTCGGGTTTGGCCACCCCGCAGCCGAGGCACCTGCCGTCCGCGCAGTCGTACACGTTCTCTTCCCGCCGGGCTTCTTTCCGCTGGGAGATCAGAAAACGCTCCTCGACCGGCAGCCGGACAAAACTCCAGGGCAGCGGCGCCTGCTCATCGCGCTCGGCCAGCAGCTCCATCCAGTCCAGGCCGCATTCGGCGAAGGCGTTTTTCCAGATTGACGGGTCGAACCGTTCGCCCCAGCCATCGAAGCGTGCGCCCAGCCGCCAGGCCCGCTCGACCGCCCCCGCCACCTCGCGGCTTCCACGGGCCAGGGCGCCTTCCAGCGCGCTCATCCAGGGATCGTGCACTTTCAGCGTAACCCGGCGGGAGTGGACCCTGGTCCTGATCCGTCCGATCTTTGTCCCGATAACATCGGGATGTGCCTGCGCCTCCCACTGGAACGGAGTACCCGGCTTGGGTACGAATGGACTAAGCGTGACATTGATGTTGCGCCGGCCCGGAGTCCGGCTCGCCACTCCGGCCAGCCGGTTGATCAGCCGGGCCGCATCGTCCACGTCCTGGTCGGTCTCGCCGGGCAGGCCGATCATGAAATAGAGCTTGACCAGGGTCCAGCCCGAGCCGAACGCCTGGGCCACCAGCGAGACCAGCTCTTCCTCGTCCACCTTCTTGCCGATCACGTCGCGCAGGCGGCTGCTTCCCGCCTCCACGGCGAAAGTGAGCCCGCCGCGGCGGCCGCCCTCCAGCCGTTCCAAAAGAGCGAGGGTCTGCCGGTCGACACGCAGGCTGGGAAACGCAAGCGTCACGCCCGCCGCCGAAAGCTCCGGCAAAAGCCTCTCCACCAACTCACCGATCGCCGGATAATCGGCCGAGGAGAGGGAGAGCAGGGTGACCGAATTCCAGCCGCCGGCGCGCACCCCGGCGCGCACCTGTTCCACAATCCTTTCCACGGCCCGGACTCTTACCGGCCGGTAGTACATGCCGGCCTGGCAGAACCGGCAGCCGCAGGTGCAGCCCCGCATGATTTCGACCGACAGATGATGCTGGGCCAGTTCGGTGAGCGGGACCGGCAGCCCATCGGGCGACGGCCGGCTGTCGAAGTCGCTCACCCGGCGGACCGAAATTTTCCCGTCCGGCGGCGGCCCGCCGTCCGGCAGGTAGACTCCCTCGATTCTGCCGATCCGTTCGAGGCGCTCGAGCCGCGGGACTCCGCGTTTTTTCAGCTCCAGGAGCGCAGCGGCCACCTCGCAGACCGCCTCCTCGCCGTCGCCCAGCACGAAAAAGTCGAAGAAGGGGGCCATCGTTTCCGGATTGACCGCGGCCGGACCGCCGGCGCAGACCAGCGGGTCGTGTTCCACCCGGTCCTCCCGGCGCAGCGGGATGCCGGCCAGGTCGAGCACGGTGAGGACGTTAGTGAAGGTCAATTCGGACTGCAGTGTCACGCCCACCAGATCGAAATCCCGCAGGGGGGTAAAGCTCCCCAGGCCGTAGAGCGACACGCCGTGCCGGCGCATCAGCTCCTCGGCATCCGGCCAGGGCGTAAAGGCGCGTTCCACGGAAACGCCGGCCAGCCCCGAGAGGGCCGCTTCCAGCACGCGCAGACCCAGGTTGCTCATCCCCACTTCGTAGGCGTCCGGGTAGACCAGGGCGATTTTCACTCCCTGAGCGGAGCCTCCGGGAGGCTTCAGCCCGAATTCCGAGCCGATGTAGCGCGCCGGGCGGTTAACCAGCGGCAGCACGTTCCGTTCAAGTTTTTCCAGTATTTCAGGCATTCTCTCCGGGCAAAAAAAATGAGCCGTCGGAGCGGCTCGCATCCTGATTGAAAATACGTTCTGATTTTCGTTAAGTCAAGAATTTTATAGAGATAGGAAAACAGCAGGCCGGAATCCGATCGGCGTCCGGCTCAAAAGACGAACTTCACGTCCCACTTGCCGCTGTAATCCGTGCCAAAAGCCGAGCCGGATAACTTCCGGTCGCCCAGCGTTCCCTCGAACAGGGCGGAGCCAACTTCGTTTTCCATGACGTTGAAGGAGACGAAGTGGCCGGAAAGAGTGCCGTTGACGACGAGGAAGGTATCGGCCGGGGCGCGGCCGAAACTCTTGGCCAGGGGATCAATCTTCAGCATCAGCCCATCGAAGCTGAAATCGCGCTGTACCAGCTCCAGCCTGATCCGGCTGGTCTGCGTCAGGTCGCCGGCGGTGGAAGTGAGCGACATGGTTCCCTCCCACACGCCCTGGACGCTGCCCGTGCCCGGCAGCGAGGTTATCTGGTCGTCGCCGCAGGCGACAGCCAACAGCGCCGTGAGAATAACCGCTTTAAAGAGATAGTGTCGTGTCACGACTAGCTTCACCGCCGCCTCTCAGAACTTCAGGTTCATCCCGGCGCTGATCCTGACCGCGCTGGCGCTCCCCACCTCGAATTCCGGCAGGATGCGGGCCACGCTGGTGAAGATCAGGTGGCTCGCTTCGCCGGTCAAGGCGCAGTCGGCGGTCAACATCAGGCTGGCTCCCGCTCCGTAGCTGAGAAAAGAATAGTTGGTGGTTCGGGACGGCGGCCGGCCGTTTCCGGACAACAGCAGCGTCCCAGCGCCGCCCTGGACGAATACTCCGCGCTCGGTGCCCCACGGGTAGTAAAGCGCCCTGGCGGCAAGCTGAGCGGCAGAGAGGTCTTTTTCCACGGTTCCCTCGTTCAGGCGCA
>JAZDIG010000150.1:0-8916 GCA_043805105.1 Candidatus Glassiibacteriota bacterium
CCGGCGCTGAGCGGAGGGCTGCTGGTCGACCGGGACGGCCGGGTGATCGTGGTGCTGGCCGATGGCCGGCTGGCGTGCTACGCCGGCGGGGAGGTCTGAACATGAAAACTTCGAAGCTTGACCGGTCGCTCCGGCTGATCCTGGCCGCTCTCTCGGTGGTCCTCGTCCGGACCGGCGTAACGCGGGCCTGCGAGGACATGAGCGTGCGGGATGCCGCTTTCGGATACGTCCGCGACGTGCACCTCCTGACCGTGATGGCTCGTCCCGGCGACTCCCAGGCCGAAAGGATTTATGCGGGCCTGGAAAGCTGGGCCGACAGCCTCCGGGGAGAACTCAACCTGGAAGTCGGTTTCGTGAACGCCGATGATCCAGCCGTGCGCTGGGAGGACTACGGAGTGCCCTCCGCTCCACCCTCGCTGCCGGTGGTGGTGCTCACCGGCCGGCCCTCGGCCTCCACGGGCAGGAGCAATTTCGTGGTGGACCATTGGGAGCCCGGGCCGGCGGAAGACGATCTGAAGCTGGTGGAGAGCTCCCCGGCCAGGGAGCGGATCAGGGAGCTGGTCGGCCGGAAGCTGGCCGTGGTGGTCTACGTGCCGGGCAACGACGGCGGTTCGCCAATCGGCCGCGAGGCTGTCGAGGCGGTGGCCGGCAGGTGGTCGGAGCGGGAGTCCCTGGGAGTGGAAGTCCTGGAAGTGGACCGCGGCGACGAGGCCGAAAGGCTGCTCCTGTCTTTCATGGGTGTCGGCCGGGATGGGCCGGACTGGGCGGGAGTCGTGTTCGGGCGGGGCAAGCTGATGCCTCCGCTGCAGGGAGAGGAGATCACCGAGGCCGCTCTCGAGGGCCAGCTCCAAATCCTGCTCGGCGACTGCTCCTGCCTGCAGAACCCCCGGGCCCTGGGCGTGGACCTGCCTCTGGCCTGGGAAGCCGCTCTCGATTCCGCGGTAGTGGCCTTTCGCGGCCCGGCCGGGTCAACGGTCAATTCAGCGGGCCTGCTGAAGATGCTGGGGCCGGCCCTGTGGGTGATCGGCGGGCTGGTCCTGTTGGTGGGAACGGCGACCGTGGCGATCCTGCGCAAGGGAAACGGCGCGAGCTGATCTATTATCCAGACGGATCCGCCTTCCTTTGTCCGAACTGCGGGTTGATTTTCTCCAACGCCCCGTATAGTATTATCTTGGTTATCTTTACGAGCGACGGTAAGCGGCACAAACGCACCGGCTTTATAAAATTGATCGAAAAATAAATCCCCCTTCTGTCCCCCTGCTATTTCAAAGGGGAAGAGCTCGGTTCCCGCTCACTTCAGTCCTTTGAAACGCCGGACTCGGTTCCTCTCATTCAGACAGGGGAATGGGTTTTTAAATAGCTTTTTCAGGTGATGAATCCACCTAAATGGCTGAAACGGCGTTTCGCACCCTGACGCAGGGATAACCATGTTATTACTCCGAGCGTGTACAAGCCTCCTCGTAATCCCGGTCTTTATCTGGCTGGCCCTGTCCGGAGCCGGCTCCCTGCGGGCCGCGCCATCACGCGATTGGACGAGCCGGCAGGCCGCGGAAGAATTCATCCGGACGGTCGATACGGCCCTGGCCCCGGTTTACGGCTATCTGGCCGACTACCTGGCCGCCCGCTACGGCCTGGCCGACTCCGGCGGCATCGGCATCGACCTCGGCGGCGGACCCGGCCATCTGGTGGTGGAATTGTCCAGGCGCAGTCCCCGGATGCGCTGGGTAAACCTCGACATCAATCCGAACTTTTTCCCCTTTTTCCGCAAGCTGGCAGACAGCGCCGGCTGCGGGGACCGGGTCGAAGCCGTGGCTGCCGATGCAGTCCACCTGCCGTTCCCGGACGGCTTCGCAAACCTGATCGTTTCGCGGGGCTCCTACCAGTTCTGGAGCGACAGGGAGGCGGGCTTCAGGGAAATCCAGCGCGTGCTCAAGCTCGGCGGCAGGGCCTTTATCGGCCGCGGCTTTCCGCCTAACCTGCCGGTGGAAGCAGCCCTGAAAATCCGCTCGGCCCAGGATGGCGGGCCGGCCTATGATCCGGACTCAGCCGAAAGAGAGCTGGCCGGGATCATGAAGCGGCTGGGAGTAGAGAATTTCAGCGTGATCCGTCCCCGGCCGAAAGGAGCGGACAGCCTCAACTACGGCGTCTGGATCGAGTTCAGCAAAACCGAAAGCGAGGCCGGGGCGATATTCGAGGGAAAACGGGCCTACACCACGGATACCCTGATATTCCAGACGAGCCCGCCCCGCGATCCGGTGGCCGAGCCGAGGACAGAACCGGTGGGGCTCGCCAGCACTGTCAGCGTGGTGGGCGCCGCCGAGATCACCCGGCAGGGCGCCACCACTCTGGTCGAGGCCCTGGAGTACGTGCCCGGCGCCTGGGTGGAAAGCCGGGGCCGGAAAGTGAAGCAATTCTTTTCGACCCGGGGCCAGCGCTATCCCTACCCGGACTACGCCCTGGACGGGGCCTGGCAGCGGGAGTTCCACGAGATGCCGTATTTCTTTCCGGCGGAGGATATCGAGCGGCTGGAGGTGATGCGCTCCAGCGCCGCCCTGCTTAACGGGCTTTCCGGCCTGAGCGGAGTGGTCAATATCAGGCTGCGCCGGCTGGATTACGGCCAGACTTCCACAGTCGCGGAATACGGGTCGTTCGGCAGCTACCGGCTGAACCTCGGCTATGGCAACCGGATCGGCAACCTGGGCTACACGTTCAGCTTCGGCGTGCCCCATTCCCAAGGCCCGGAGGGGAGGCACGCCGGCGAAGGATTGACCCACTTCAGGGGCAGCCTTTACTGGACGCCCGGGCCGCACTGGTCGGTCACGGCCCATCTGCTCTACCTGGATGGCTACCAGGAATTGGCGCAGGCCAGGCCGCCGGCCATCAGCCGCTTACAGACCACCCTGGAGAAATACGATCCCTACCGGGCCTCGCTGGTGACAGTCAAGACCCTTTATACGCCCAGCGACCGGGCCACCACCGAGTTCGTGCTAAACCTGGCCGACCGCGACCATAAGTTTGTCACCGAAACCACTGCGCCGGCGGTGACCAACAGCGAACACGACTACGAATGGAGCGCGAACCTCACCCAGGCGGTGGCTCTGAGCGCAGACAACGTGCTGCGTTTCGGCGGGCTCTACAATCATTGGGCGGCTCCCAACGGGAAGCGGTTTTACGTGGGCCGGCGCACGGACCTGGAAACCTGGTCGGCGGTGGCGGTGGACCAGCACAGTTTCGGCCGGCTGACCCTGGATGCGGGGCTGAGGTGGGCCAGGACCTTCATCAACGAGTATGGGGCGTTCAACATCGACGGCACCGCCACCGGCTTCGCCAAAGTGGCGCCGGTCAGAGACCAGTGGGAGCCTTCGATCTTCACCTCGAACCTCGGCGCTGCCTACAGCCTGAACGACCGGCTTTCGCTGAACTTCAACCTCTCCCGGGGCAGCATCAAGCCCCGCGCGGGCGAGCTGGACGTGAATCTCGGGACACCGCGCACCGAAGGCAGGACCAAGCTCGACCTGGGGCTCTCGGCCCGCTTACCGGGCCTGACTAACCTTGCCATGACCGGATTCCTCGTCCGGCAGAGCGCCGCGATCGTGCTCAGCGGGCAGACCGAGACCGTGGGCGGCCGGGAGCTCGAACTCTACCTGAACCGCGATCAGAACCAGGTGGGTCTTGAAATCGAAGGCCAGAGCACGCCGATTGCCGGCAGGTTCCAGTTGTTCGGCAACCTTACAGCCATGCGCTCCCGGGCCGAAACCCTCGGCACAATGAAAAAGAACCGGGAGCTGCCGCAGTTCATAACCGGGGCCGGCGTCTACTGCCGGGCCGGCGGCCTGGATGCGACCCTGCTCTGGAAGTACGTGTCCGGCTACGAGAGCGCCCGGTTCGCGGTCGGAAACAAGCCCCAGCCGCTGGGGAAATTCCACACGCTGGGACTCACCGCGGGCTACACGTTCGGCAGGCGGCCGGAGTTCCGGGTGTACTTCGAGGCGAACAATATCGGCGACGACCATTATTCGACCGTGGTGGGCTATCCGGATTACGGCCGGCGCTTCACTGTCGGCGTGCGCACCACCATCGAATAGCAGTCGCCGCTTCCGGCTACCGGCGCAAAGCGGTTCCCTTCTCCTGCGCCGCCTTTTTCGACCTGATTGACCGGCTTGCGAGTTATTAGTAATTTATTATCGTTGAAAGAGATTCTCCGTACTTTTTCCCCTTCCCCGGCAGACTGATTCGATGCTCCGGAAAATTGCCGTCTTTCTTATTCCGCTCGCGGCCTGCCTCTTTCCGCTCACAGCCCAGGCCTGCGACGTGCCAGTGTTCCGCTACGCCCTGGAGCGCTGGCCGGCCGAACGCTACCTGCTGACCGCCTATGGTCCGGACAGCCTTTCTCCCCAGCAAAAGCAGGCGCTGGCTTTCTGCCGGAGCCTGTCATCCCGGCCGGACAACCCGGCCAACCTCGATCTCGTAGTGTCCGGTGCTCCTCCGGGCGAAGCGCCTTCTTTCCAACTGACCTGCCCGTCCGTCGCCGGCAGGCCGGTGGATATATGGTCGGGCGGGATCACCGGGCAAAATGCCGGGCGGATCGCCGATTCGCCGGCCAGACAGGAGATCGCCGCCAGGCTGGTCGACGGCCAGTCAGCGGTCTGGGTGCTGCTGGAAAGCGGAGACCGCGGGCGGGACGAGGCAGCCGGGAGACTGCTGGAAAGCGAGCTGGCGGACCTCGAACGGTCGCTCTCCCTGCCGGAGGCGGTGACCGGAGGGAGCGGCTGGGACCTGCCCCAACTGCGGGTCGACTTTTCCCTGGTCCGGGTCTCCCGCACCGACTCGGCGGAGGAGGTCCTGGTCCGCATGCTCTGCCGCAGCGAACCGGACCTCGGCGATTACTCCGCCTGGCCGATGGCATTCCCGGTGTTCGGCCGGGGCCGCGTACTGTACGCCCTGGTCGGCGCTGGAATCACGAAAGAGAACATCCGGCGGGCCTGCGCTTTCCTGGTGGGTCCCTGCGCCTGCGAGATAAAGGACCTGTCTCCCGGGATGGACCTCCTGATTGCGGCCGACTGGGAGCGCGCGGTCCAGGCAAGCTGGGTGGACCGGGTGGACCCCTCGGGATTGGCGAGCCTGGCCGGGATGGCGGGCGAGTTATCCGCCGGCCGGGAATACCCGGCCGCGCGGGAACGCCGGCTGAGCGGGCCGTTGATCGGCGCGCTGGCGGCGATCGCGGTCGCGCTGTCCGTGGTGGGGGCATTCACTTTCAGGATTATCCGGTCTTCAGGCAGGAGGGAAAAATGAATCTCTGGCGATTGGTGACCCGGGAAATCCGGTACCAGAAACTGAATTTGTCCCTGGGACTGTTGTCCGTGGCGGCGGCGGCGGGCGTGCTGGTGGCGGTCCTGACCCTGCTCGAATCCCACGACCGGCGCACCCAGCAGGTCCTGGCCGACAAGCAGGCCCGGACCGAAAAAGAGATGGCCGGCCTGGAGGACGACTACCGCCAGATCATGAAGAAGCTGGGTTTCAACCTGCTGGTGCTGCCCACTTCTCAGAGCCTCGAAGAGTATTACGCCACCGGCTACGTCACGGAATACATGCCCGAGGAATACGCCCGTAAGCTTGCCGCAGCCGGGTTGATGACTATCCAGCACATTCTGCCCAGTCTCGAAGAGGGAATAGCCTGGCCCGAGCGGGGAGGCCGGCAGGTGATCCTGGCGGGCACCCGGGGTGAATCGGTGCCGGCCGGACAGGCGGTCAAGGAGCCGATATTGCTCCCAGTGAGGCCCGGGGAAGTCGTAGTGGGCTACGAACTGGCGCAGAGTTTGGGCTTGGGCCAGGGAGATCCGCTGCGGCTGATGGGCCGGCAGTTCACGGTCAGCGAGGTGCACTCCGAACTGGGAACGCGGGATGACATCACGCTCTGGATCGACCTGGAGACGGCGCAGAAGATGCTGGACAAGCCGGGCCGGATCAACGCCATCCTGGCGCTCAAGTGCCTGTGCGAGGGCAACCAGCTTTCGAATATCCGCCGCGACGTGGCCCTTATCCTGCCCGGAACCCAGGTGATCGAGGTGGACTCCAAGATAGTGACCCGCGCCGAGGCGCGCGAGCGGGCCAGGCTGGCCGCCCAAAAAGCCCTGGCCGCGGAATTGGACAACCGAGCCAGGATGCGCGCCGAACTGGAAGATTTCGCCTCCTGGCTGTCTCCGGTGGTGATCCTGGGCGCCACTCTGTGGATCGGCCTGCTGGCTTACGGCAACGTCCGGCAGCGCCGGGGGGAAATCGCGGTGCTGCGGGCGATCGGTGTCGGTCGGGGGCGGATCATGGCTATTATCCTGGCCAAATCGGTCCTGCTGGGTATGACCGGGGCGGCAGCGGGCTATTTCGCCGGGCTGGCGTCCGGCCTGCTTTCGGGCGAGCTGGACCCCACTCCGGCCACAGCCGCCGGCCTGTTCAGCCCGGCCCTGTTCCTGGCCGTACTTTTCTCCGCTACGCTTCTGTGCCTAGTGGCCGCCTGGGTCCCGGCGCTGGTTGCCGGTTATCAGGACCCGGCGGAAGTGCTGAGGGAGGAATAGCTGAGGAAATGTTGAGTCTGAGCCAAATCAGCAAGCATTACCGTCGCAACGGACAGATCGCGGTCCGCGCCCTGGAGGCGGTTTCCCTGCAGGTGAACGGGGGCGAGTTCGTGGTGGTGCAGGGGCCCAGCGGCAGCGGTAAGACCACCCTGCTCCTGGTAGCAGGCGGCCTGCTGGCCCCGACCGAGGGCCGGGTGGAGTTCGATGGCGGCGACGTCTACAGCCTCTCCCAGCGCCGGCGGGATGCGCTGAGAGCGGGCCGGATCGGCTTCGTCTTCCAGCAGTTCCACCTGATCTCATACTTGGACGTCCTGGAAAACGTGCTGGCGCCCTCCCTGGCCGGCCCGGAGCCGGCCAGAGCCGAAGAGCGAGCCCAGGAGCTATTGGCCCGTTTCAAACTGACGGCGCGTCAGGATCACTTCCCGGCCGAGCTGAGCACCGGGGAGCGTCAGCGGGTATGCCTGGCCCGCGCCCTTCTCAACCGGCCGGTTCTCCTGCTGGCCGATGAGCCGACCGGCAACCTCGACCGGGAAAACGCCCGGATCGTGCTCGACTGTCTCGGCGATTTCGCCCGCTCCGGCGGATCGGTGCTGATGGCTACCCACAGCCGGGAAGCGGCTTCCTGCGGCAGCCGGCTGCTCTATCTCGAAGAGGGAAAGCTGACCGGCCCGGCCGGAAAAGAGAGTTAAAGCCGTGCTTTTGAAACGACTGGCCGGACTCGTCCGGCTGACTGCCCTGATCACCCTCCCGGCGGCCGCGAACCTCTTCGGGGGGGATTGGCCCATGTGGCGGTACGACCCCGGCCGGACCGCCGCCTCGCCGGAAGAGCTTCCTGAAAGTCTGCACCCGGCCTGGGTCCGATCTTTCGGCGCCCGCCAGCCGGTGTGGGACGATCCGCTCAACCGCGACCTGATGCCCTACGACCGGGTGTTCGAGCCGGTGGTGGGCGAAGGCCGGATGTTCATCGGCTTCAACGACAGCGACAAGCTCGTGGCCCTGGACGCCGGCAGCGGCGAAGAGCTGTGGCGGTTCTACGCCGGCGGCCCGGTTCGTCTGCCGCCGGTCTTCTGGCAGGGGGCCGTGTATTTCGTCAGCGATGACGGCTGCCTGTACTGCCTGGAGGCCGACAGCGGGAGCCTGCGCTGGAAGTTCCGCGGCGGCCCCTCGAACCGGCTGGTGATCGGCAACGAGCGGCTGATCTCCACCTGGCCGGCCCGCGGCGGACCGGTCATCGCGGACGGCGTGGTCTATTTCACCGCCAGTATCTGGCCCTTCATGGGCACATTCATCTACGCGCTGGATGCCGCCACCGGTGAAGTAGTCTGGGAAAACGACCGCACCGGCAGCCAGTACATGCTGCAGCCCCACGACTCGCCCGCCTTCGCCGGGATCGCGCCGCAGGGCGCCCTGACCGCCTCCGGGGAAGGTCTCCTGGTACCGGGCGGCCGCTCGGTGCCTGCTTTCTTCGAGCGGCGGACCGGCGACCAGCGCTACTATCACCTCGCCGATCAGAACAAGACCGGAGGCTCGTTCGTCTGCGCCGCCGGCCGGGTTTTTTTCAACCACTACCGGGATCAGGTCTGTTCCATGTACGACCTGGACACCGGCTTGCCGCTGGTGCAGAAGATCGGGATGCGACCGGTACCAGCCGGGGAAGCCTTTTACTTCGGCGGTAAAACTGTCCGGGCCTATGACGCGAAGCGGCTCCAGCAAAAGGCGCGCTGGACGGTCGACGGCGACTTTATCGACCGCTGGCTGGCCGGCCTGGATACAAAAAAAGTGCGGCCTGAGTTCCCGCGGAACTTCCTGCGCCGGTGGATCGAGCGCAAGTCCTCGGCCTGGCGCAAAAGCCTGCTGTGGGAGATCGAGGCGGACGCCGCCGGCGACCTGATCCGCTCGGGAAGCCGCCTGTACGCCGCCGGGAAGGACGGAATCACCGCGATTGCTCTGGGCGAAGAACCGCAGGTCGCCTGGTGCCAGCCGGTCGAGGGCGGGGTGGAGAGGCTCCTGGCCGCAGACAGCAGGCTTTTCGCTGTCACCCTGGACGGCCGGATCATGGCTTTCAGCTCCGGGCCGGAGCCTCAGACTGCGAAGCCCCAGGGGAACGAGCTGTGCCTGCCGGACAGTCCGGCAGAGACCCGCGCGTCCGAGATAATCCGTTCCACCGGCGTGGGCCAGGGCTGGGCCCTGGTCTGTGGGGTCGAAGACGGTGCTTTGCTGGAAGCCCTGGTACACAACTCCGGGCTGTGCGTGGTGGCTCGGGGCGATATTGAGTGATGTAGCGCCACAGCATTTTACGAATTTGCTTACCGATGGGCACCAGTCTCTCCTTGTCGCCCTTACCCAG
>JAZDIG010000151.1:0-11497 GCA_043805105.1 Candidatus Glassiibacteriota bacterium
CAGCTGGGGAGTGAGCACCCGGCTGATCGGCGCCCTGATCATGGCCCACAGCGATGACCGGGGACTGGTGCTGCCTCCGGCCCTGGCGCCGATCGAGGTGGCGATCGTGCCGATCTACCGTTCGGACGACGAAAAGAGCCGAGTGCTGGAAACTGCCGGCCGGCTGAAACAGGAACTGTCCGTGAAATATACGGTCGTTCTGGATGACAGAGAACAATTCAAGCCCGGGTTCAAGTTCAGCGAATGGGAGCTCAAGGGCGTGCCGGTGCGCCTGGAGCTGGGCCCGCGGGACGTGGACAGCGGCCAGGTGGTCCTGGTGCGCCGCGACAACGGTAGCAAGAGTTTCCATCCGGCAGCGGAAACAATGGCACGAGTGGAAGAAACCCTCGAAGCAATTCAGAAGGGGTTATTTGATAAAGCCCTCGAATTTCGCGAAGCAAATACTAAAAAAGTAAACAGTTACGATGAGTTCAAAGAGTTCATGGACGCCGATGGCGGTTTTGCCCTGATCCACTGGGCCGGGAGCCGGGAAGATGAAGAGCGGATCCAGGAGGAAACCAAGGCCACAATCCGCTGCATCCCGTTGGATGGGGAACCGGAGGACGGCCGCTGTATCCTCACCGGCAAGCCATCGAAAATGAGAGTGGTGGCGGGCAAGGCTTATTGAACCGGGTAATTCATAATCTCTAAATGACTTTCGTATTGGGCTGAAAAGATTGACACAACCCTGTTTCCCCTCTTGATAGAGGGGACTTATTAGGTATAAAATCTTATTTATCAAGATGATAAGAATCTGATAGGCCTGGTAAAATTTCTGTAGCTGGGTGGGTCGGGTGGTTCCAGTCCCCTCTAATAAGAGGGGTGCCCCGATGAAATCGGGGCGGGGTGTGTACTACAGAGCCAAAGTTTATGAGTTTTTGAATAATAAGGATTAAAGACAGGAAAGAGACCCCTGGAGCATCTCCCATGCTGGTCGGGGTAGTATCGGACAGCCACGACAACCTGCCCATGCTGAAACGGGCCGTGGAGCATTTCAATGCCGCCGGCTGCGAACTGGTGATACACGCCGGCGATGTGGTCGCCCCGTTCGCCATGGCCGTGCTGGATGGACTCGCCTGCCCGTTCCAGGCGGTCTACGGCAACAACGATGGTGAAAAAGTGGGCCTCAAACTGAAAGCCGCAGCAGTGGGCGGGTCGATCCAGGAGCCGCCGCTGGTGATCCAGGCCGGGGGCCGGAAAATCCTCGTGCTGCACGACTGCACAGATTGGCGGACCGAAGCCGGAAAGCACGCTGCCGAGGTGGTGGTGTTCGGCCACACCCACGAGACCGTGGTGGAGGCCGATAAAAAGCGGGGCCGGGTGGGAATCAACCCCGGTGAATGCGGCGGCTGGCTCACCGGACATCACAGCGCCGCCCTTCTCGACACAATCACTCTCGAAGTGCGCCTGATCGACCTGAGTCTCGACCCGGCCCGGGAGATCTGGAGCTGAATCGGTTTCTGAATGGCTAACTATTTAATCTAATTAACTTAGATTCGATAACCTGATAAGATACTTTAATGCCAAAACGGACTGACATCAAAAAGATTATGATAATCGGCTCGGGCCCGATCGTGATCGGCCAGGCCTGCGAGTTCGACTATTCCGGGACCCAGGCTTGCAAGGCGCTGCGCGAGGAAGGCTACGAGGTGGTGCTGGTCAACTCCAACCCGGCCACGATCATGACCGACCCCGAGATGGCCGAGCGGGTGTACCTGGAGCCGCTTGTCCCGGAAGTGGTCGCCAAGATAATCGAAAGAGAGCGGCCGGATGCGCTTCTTTCAACCATGGGCGGACAGACCGGGCTGAACATCGCGGTTGCCCTGGCCGACAGCGGAGTGCTGGACAAGTACGGGGTGGAGCTGATCGGGGCCAAGATCGAGGCGATTCGCAAGGCCGAGGACCGTGAGCTGTTCAGCAAGGCGATGGCCGGAATCGGCCTCGACCTGGTGCGGGGCGACTTTGCCCGGACCGTGGAGCAGGCCCTGGAAGTAATCGAAAAGATCGGCCTGCCGGTGATCATCCGGCCCTCTTTCACCCTGGGCGGCACCGGCGGCGGCTTTGCCACCACCCTGGAAGAATTCGAAAAAGCGGTCAAATGGGGCTTGAGCCTGTCGCCGATCTCCGAAATCCTGATTGAGGAGAGCGTTGTTGGCTGGAAGGAGTACGAGCTGGAGGTGATGCGGGACCTCAAGGACAACGTGGTCATCATCTGCTCGATCGAAAACTTCGATCCGATGGGAATCCACACCGGCGACAGTATCACCGTGGCCCCGGCCCAAACCCTGACCGACAAGGAATACCAGCGCATGCGGGACGCAGCCCTGGCCGTGATCCGGGAGATCGGAGTGGATACCGGCGGCTCCAACATTCAGTTCGCCGTTCACCCGGAAACCGGACGGCTGGTAATAATCGAAATGAACCCGCGCGTCTCCCGCTCCAGCGCCCTGGCCAGCAAGGCCACCGGTTTCCCGATCGCCAAGATCGCCGCCAAGCTCAGCGTGGGCCTCACCCTGGATGAAATCCCCAACGACATCACCAAGAAAACCCCGGCCTCGTTCGAGCCGACTATCGATTACGTGGTGGTCAAGGTGCCGCGCTTCACGTTCGACAAATTCCCCGGCACCGACGATACTCTCACCGTGCAGATGAAAAGCGTGGGCGAGGTGATGGCGATCGGCCGCACGTTCAAGGAGGCGCTGCAGAAAGCCCTGCGTGGTCTGGAAACCAACCGTTACGGGTTGGGTGCGGACGGCCATGAAGTGCCATCGCCGGAAAAGCTGGAAGAAGAACTCAAACGTCCCAATGCCGAAAGGGTCTTCTACATCCGTCAGGCGCTGAAAAACGGCATGGAGCCGGAAAAGATCTACCAGTTGAGCGGGATCGACACCTGGTTCATCTACCAGATGAAAGAGATCGTGGAGATGGAGGAAAAGCTGTCGAAAATCCGCTCCCAGAGCAGCCTGACTTCCGACCTGCTGCGTTCGGCCAAGCGCATGGGTTTCTCCGACCGCCAGATCGGCCATCTGACCGGCCTCCAGGAAATGCAGGTGCGCCAGTTGCGTAAGAGCAGGGGCGTCCAGGTAGTGTACAAGCGGGTCGATACCTGCGGGGGCGAATTCGAGGCGCATACGCCGTATCTCTACAGCACCTACGAAACCGAAGACGAGTCCTGGCCGACCCGCCGGCCCAAGATCATGATCCTGGGCAGCGGGCCCAACCGGATCGGCCAGGGCATCGAGTTCGACTACTGCTGCGTGCAGGCCGCCTTCGCCCTGCGGGAAGAGGGCTACGAATCGATCATGGTCAATTCGAACCCGGAGACGGTCAGCACGGATTACGACATTTCGGACCGCCTCTACTTCGAACCGCTCACTCTCGAAGACGTACTCAACATCGTAGACCTCGAAAAGCCCAAGGGAGTGATCGTCCAGTTCGGCGGCCAGACCCCGCTCAAGCTGTCCGTGCCCCTGGCCGAACAGGGCGTGCCGATAATCGGCACGCCGCCGGCGAGCATCGATCTGGCGGAGGACCGCGAGCGTTTCGGTAAGCTGCTGCGGGAGTTAGGGATCGAGCACCCCGAGTACGGGATCGCCTACAACGAAAAGGACGCCCTCGAGATCAGCCGCAGGATCGGCTATCCGGTGCTCGTGCGGCCCAGCTACGTGCTGGGCGGCCAGTCGATGGTGATCGTCTACGAAGACGAATCGCTCAGGCGCTACATGAAAACCGCCCTCGATGCCTCCCTGGGCAAGTCGATCCTAATCGACCGCTACCTGCAGGAAGCCGTGGAAGTGGACGTAGATGCGATCAGCGACGGCAAGCTGACAGTGATCGGCGGGATCATGCAGCACATCGAGGAGGCTGGGATTCACTCGGGAGACTCCGCCTGCGTAATGCCTCCGCTCAACCTGTCCCCGGAAGTGATCGAGGCGATGCGGCGTGCCACCGCCGAGCTTTCCAGGGCGCTGGAGGTGAAAGGCCTGCTCAACATCCAGTACGCGGTCAAGGACAAGCGGGTTTACGTTCTGGAGGTCAATCCACGGGCCAGCCGGACCGTGCCTTACGTGAGCAAGACGATTGGGGTCTCGCTGGCCAAGCTCGCGGCCAAGGTGATGGTCGGCCGGACCCTCGAGGAGCTTGGCTTTACCGAGGAGCGCCGGATCAAGCACGTTTCGGTCAAGGAGAGCGTGCTGCCGTTTATCAAGTTCCCCAACGTCGACATCCTCCTCGGCCCGGAAATGAAATCCACCGGTGAAGTGATCGGGCTGGACCGGAGCTACGGGGTGAGCTATGCCAAGGCGCAGATGAGTGCTGGCAATTCGCTGCCCACCAGCGGCACGGTGGTGGCGAGCCTGTCGGACAAGGACAAGAAGAACCTCCTGCCCAGTATCCGCCGGCTCACCGAACTCGGTTTCAAGATCGTCGCCACTACCGGCACCTGCGACTTTTTGGAAAAGAACGGGATCGCCTGCGAGCGGGTGTACAAGGTGGGCGAGGGGAGGCCGAACATCGTCGACCTGATCAGTGCTCACAAAGTGAACCTGCTGATCAACACGCCGATGGACGAAAAGAGCCAGTACGATGCCCGGGCCATGCGCCGGGCGGCCCTCACCAACGGTATCCCCTACGTGACTACGACGGCCGGGGCGATTGCGGCGGTCGAGGGGATCGAGGCGCTGGCCGGGGGCGAAATCCAGGTGACCTCTCTACAGGAATACTATCGATGAAGAAGATCCTGGTGGTGGACGACGTGGCGGAGAACAGAGACATTTTCACTGCCTGCCTGGAAAGCGAATTCGAAGTGCTCGAGGCCGGCGACGGCGCCGAGGGACTTGCGCTGGCGGAAAAAGAAATACCGGACCTGATCTTCCTGGACGTGTCCATGCCCGGCCTGGGCGGCTTCGAGGTGATCAACGCTATACGCAAACACTGCGATCTTTATAAGGTTCCAGTCATTGCCGTGACGGCGCATTCGGTGTTCAGCGCCAGACGCGCCGTGGAAAAGGGATGCAACGACTACCTGTTGAAGCCGTTATCCCCGGCAAAAATACAGGAAAAAATCGACAAATGGCTCGATTTGTAGCAGCCGGCGACCGGGCCGACGCAGGCCCTGGCCGGCAGGCCAGAACCTTACTGGCTGCCGCTGTCCTTTCTGCTTGCCTGATGACTTCCTGCAAGGTAGCGGAAAATACCCCGGAGCAGGTAGCGAACCAGTTCATCGCCGGCCTGCAATCCGGTTCGCGGGATATGCTGGAGGGGCTGTTCGCCTGGGAGGACGTGGCGATCAGAGATTATTATGTTGACAAAGACTACCTCGACTCCCTGGAGCCGGAGAAAAAGAATGCGACTATCGATGAATTTAAGAAGACTTTTTACGATGATTATATACCGCTGGCGAAGAAGGCCCGCTATACGCTCGAAAAAGTTTACATTGCAAGAGATGTCTGTGATGTGATAATATCTGTCAGTTTTCCGGAGAAGACAACAAACCGTGGGGAACCCGTCGGGCCTGAAAGATTAAGAATCAGCCTGAGACTTGATCGAGAGAAAAAACATTGGTATATAATCGACTTGGGTGATTTTTTCAGTCTCAATATGCTGAGAGGAGATTACAATCCGGGGAAACTCTATCTGCCTGGACCAAGTTTACCGTAAGCCAGGGTTACTCTACCTTCAGATATGGGGAGAAGCAAGATGAGCGATAGTCAGTTTCCGAAATGCCTCAAATGCGAAACCGGCGTTCTCGTTCCGCTCAGCGATTACGGCCGGGACGGCGCCTCGATCATGTACAAAGCCTGGGTCTGCACCAATCCCGACTGCGGCTTTCATCTGAGGATCGACAACGGCGAAGTCAGCATCGGCAAGGATATCGGCCAGTCGTTCAAGTAAGGCGGGCCGGCCTGGTAGCTCCAGCGCCAATCTCCTTAGCTGATCCGGGCCAGCCAGACAGTTATGGCTCGATTGCCGGTTGTCATGCAATGCAGTCAATCTGCCGCATGCCACTATGTCCGGGCCTTAGCGGGCCGGACATTCTCTTTTAAGGAGCGAACCATGCTTCCCGTACTTACCGCAGCCCAGATGCAGCAGATCGATAAGGCGACCATCAGCGGCCTGGGCCTGCCGGGAACCGTGCTGATGGAAAACGCCGGCAGGGCGGTGGCCGATTCGATCAGGGATTTCCCAGCCACCCGGGACTGCCGCCGTCCGCTGATCCTCTGCGGCAAGGGCAACAACGGGGGAGATGGTTTCGTGGCGGCCCGCTACCTGCTTCGGGACTCCGAGAACGGCTTCCCGCTCGTGCTTCTCTGCGGCAGGCTGGAGGAGCTGAGCGGGGACGCCGCAGTCATGGCCGGAGTGGCGGCCGGCTGCGGCGTCAAGGTGGTGGAGCTGGAGGATGAAAATCTTGACGAGCTGGCCCGGGCTCTCGAGAGCTGCGATCTCGTGGTGGACGCTCTGCTGGGTTCCGGGGCCGCAGGAGCTCCGCGCGGACTGTTGGCCAGGATGATCGGATCGGTGGGCGAATACGCCAGGCCGCTGGTGGCGATCGATTCGCCCAGCGGAGTGGACATGGACACCGGCGGGGTACCCGGCTGCGCTTTGTGCGCCGTACTGACCGTCACGTTCGGCTTCGAAAAAGTGGGCCATCGCTTCTATCCGGGCCGTTCGCACTGCGGGCAGGTAGTGGTGGCCGATATCGGTTTCCCGGACGCGGCGGCCAGGGAGTTGGACTGCCGCCTTTTCGTCTGCGAGCCGGACGATGTCTCCCGGCGCATTCCGCTGCGCCGGCCCAACAGCAGCAAGGGCGACTACGGCAAGCTCCTGGTTCTGGGCGGCTCCACCGGGCTCACCGGCGCGGCGGTCCTGTGCAGCGAAGCCGCCATGGCCTCCGGCGCCGGCATGGTAACCGCCGGCGTTCCCCAATCGCTCAACTCGATTTTCGAAATCAAGCTCACCGAGGTGATGACCCTGCCCTTGCCGGACGATGGCACGGGCGCCCTGCAGATGAAAGCTCTGGAAGAAATAGACCGGTTCCTGCGCTCCGGGATGGACGTCCTCGCCCTGGGACCCGGTATCGGCCGCGACCCGGGAACGGTGGATCTTATCCGGGCGCTGGCCGGGCGAGTCGAACTGCCCGTGGTGATCGACGCCGATGGGCTCAATGCGTTCGCCGGTTTCCCAGACAAACTGTCCGATTTCCGCGGACCGGTGGTGATAACGCCCCATCCCGGTGAAATGTCCAGGCTGTGCGGCAAGGAAATCCAGGAAATCAAGGCGAACCCGGTGGCGGTGGCGCGCGAGTTCGCCGAGCGAACCGGGGCGGTGGTTCTGTTGAAAGGCCCACCCACGGTTACGGCGGAACCGGGCGGCCGGGCGGTGATCAATCCCACCGGTACGGCGGCCCTGGCCAAGGCGGGCAGCGGCGACGTGCTGACCGGAATTATCGCCGGGCTGCTGGCCCAGGGCGTGCAGGCGTTCGAGGCGGCCTTTGTGGGGGCTTATCTGCACGGGCTGGCCGGCGAGACAGCCGAAATCGAATCAGGGCCCTACAGCGTGATGGCACTCGACCTGGTGGCGGCTCTTCCGTTGGCAATCGAAAAGCTGAAATAGCCTCGTGAACCGGCCGGCAGCGACCGGAGCCGGTGGTGGTGCAGGGTGGAAAGCCTTAAATCTTGACAAGATAGAAGAACGAAGGTAGCTTACATGTCTGTACTGATAATAGAGTTGGATGCCTTTAAATCCGGTTCGTACCGGTCGCTGGGCAGTCTCATGCCGGTCGAGCTGGAAATCGGTGAAAACGAGGCTTTCGAGTTTGCCGGACCGTTAGAGCTCGACATCAGAATCAGCACGACTGACAACCTTACTTTTTACGCCTCCGGCACGCTGAGCTATCAGGCTGAAGGCGAGTGCCGGAAATGCCTGAAAGCAATCAAAACCCCGACTCGAAGCGCGGTTCATGGGGTTTACGCTTTTCCGGAAGCCCTGCAGAAGCTATCCGTGGACAGGGATACGACTGACAGCGGGGACATCTATCAGCTTGACCGGGGCCGGAAGACTATCGATCTGACCGAGCTGATTCGCGAATGTCTGGTACTCGAATACCCGATCTACATCCAGTGTTCCGAGAACTGCCGCGGGCTGTGTCCGGACTGCGGCGCCGACCTGAACGTCAAGGATTGCGGTTGCCGCAGCGGGTCGGCTGACGTGCGCTGGACAAAGCTGCTCGAATTGAAAGAAAAAAAATAGCTGTAACAACATTACTGGAAGGCGGATCTCGACGCTCGCCTTCCTTTTGACTATTAAGGAGGGTCCATGGCAGTACCAAGGCAAAGAACGTCCAAGATGTCCAAGAGGCAGAGAAGGACTCATTTCAAAATCAAGGCGCCATCCAGCAGTGTTTGCCCCAATTGCGGCCAGCACAAGCAGCCCCACAAGGTCTGTCCGCATTGCGGGCATTACAGCGGCCGTGAAGTGCTTGTTATCGAGGAATGAACTGCCAGCCCGTTTTTTGCTGGATGCCGCGGTATTGTCCTGCTTGAGCGGAAAGCTTCCGGGATTAGCGAAATATCGCCACGAATCGAGTTATAGGATTCCGGGGACGGCCTATGAGGATAGCTCTCGACGTCATGGGCGGCGACCACACGCCGGCGGTGCCGATCAAGGGTGCGGTGGATGCTCTGGAGGAACTCGAAAGCGATTTCGAGCTGCTGCTGGTCGGGGATGAGGAACGGATCAGGAAATTTCTCGATAAGTACAGCGACCGGGACCTGAGCCGCCTGGAGATCGTGCACGCCCCGGAAGTGGTGGAAATGGGAGAAAGTCCCACGGTTGCCCTGCGCCGGAAAAAGCATTCTTCGATCGCGGTCGGTATCGAGCTCAACGCGCACCGTAAAGCCGATGCGTTTATCAGCGCCGGCAACACCGGCGCAGTGATGGCCGCCTCGCTCAGGGGCCTGGGACGGATCGGCGGAATCAGCCGGCCGGCAATCTGCAGCGTGTTTCCCACGACCAGCAGCTCCTGTGTGGTCCTGGACGTGGGAGCCAACGTGGACAGTAAGCCGATCCACCTCTTGCACTTTGCCCTGATGGGCTCGATCTACTCCGAAAAAGTGCTCGGCACTAAAAAGCCGCGCGTGGGTCTGTTGAACATCGGGGAGGAACCCTCCAAGGGCGATGAATTGACCGTGGCGACCCACAAACTGCTGGCCGGGAGTTCTCTTAATTTCATCGGTAATGTCGAAGGCCGGGACATTTTCGACGGCGCAGCGGACGTGGTGGTTTGCGACGGTTTCGTGGGCAACGTCGTGCTCAAGCTCAGCGAACGAATCCTCACCCTGCTGGTAACTCACCTGAAGAACCAGATCAAGGCCAATCCGATGGCCGCCCTGGGATTCGTCATGTTGAAGAAGACTTTCGAGGACATGAAGAAGACCTTCGATTATGCCGAATACGGCGGCGCGCCCCTGCTGGGTATAGACGGCACCACCATCATCTGCCACGGCGGATCGCCGGCGCGCGCTTTCCGCAACGCGATCAAGTGCGCCCGCCTGTCGGTGATGAACAACATTAACCAGATTATCGGTGAAGAAGTCAGGAATTACCAAACAGAAAGCCTCAATAATGAACAGTTATCTTAAGATAGTTTCTACGGGGATTTCGGTTCCGGAGAAGGTGCTGAGTAACGCCGATCTGGAAAAGATGGTCGACACCAGTAACGATTGGATAATTTCCCGCACCGGGATCAGCGAGAGAAGGATCAGCGAGGAGGGGGTCTCCAGCGGCGACCTCGGCGCCCAGGCTGCCAGCATGGCCCTGGAGAACGCTGGTCTTGCGGCTGCGAACGTGGACCTGATCCTGGTCGCCACGGCCAGCGGGGACCATCTTTTCCCGTCCACCGCCTGTGTCATCCAGGACAAGCTGGGCGCCAGGAACGCCACTGCCTTCGACATCAGCGCCGCCTGCAGCGGCTTTCTCTACTGCCTTACCGTGGCCTACAGCCTGCTCCACTCCGGCATCTACCGCAACGCCCTCATTATCGGGGCGGAGACCCTGAGTAAGATCACCGATTACAGCGACCGTTCCACCTGCGTTATTTTCGGCGACGGCGCCGGAGCGATGGTGGTCCAGCTGGGGACCGACGGCAGGGGAATCTTCGCCAGCCACCTGGGCTCCGACGGCAGCTACGCCTCCCTGCTCAACCTGCCGGCGGGTGGAAGCCGGTTGCCGGCCAGTCACGACACGGTGAACAACCGCCTGCACTATATCAAGATGAACGGCAACGAGCTGTACAAGGTGGCCGTGCGCTCGATGGAGGAAGCGGCGCTGGTTACCCTGCAGAAGGCCGGCATCTCTGCCGACAAGCTCGACCTGCTGATTCCGCACCAGGCCAACATCCGCATCATCAATTCGCTGCGCAAGCGGCTGAACATAGACGAAAAGAAAGTTTACGTGAACATCGAACGCTACGGAAACACCTCTGCCGCCTCGATCCCAATCGCCTATCACGAAGCCCGTTCCAGCCGCCTTTGCGATGAAAACTCCACGATCCTGATGGTGGCTTTCGGCGGCGGCATCACCTGGGGTGGAGTATTGATCAAAGGTTAGGCGGGCGCAATAACCCGTATTATTCATAAATCAGGCCGATAGGTTTCCAAATGCTGCGTAACTCGGTTTATTCGCAAATTACCGCAAAACATGCAGGGGCAGACCCCTGTGTCTGCCCGGCCTTGTGAAAAATATTTTGGTTTTAAAAACGTGTTGAATTAATCTCGCCTGAATGAGAGGAATATGAATTGTAGGGGCGACGCAAGCATGCGTCACCCCTACAGTAACACATTATAATATAAAAGATTACACAAGTTCATACCGAATTGTTTTTTATTGTTTTTCTTTTTGCGATACATGGGGATTTTCCCAACACGCTTCAAAAGGCGCACACAGGGGTGCGCCCCTACACAGTACCGGATAGATACCGTTTTCATGAATTGAGCGGGATTAATATTTTTTTCAGCGCCCATTGTTGAAAATTCAGTGCTTTTATGGCTGTCAAGAGTAAGGAATTCAGCTATTTGGCCGCTTCTTGACAGCCTTGTCCGCGATGCTTTGAAAATTCCGTCCGGTTTTGAACAGGAGAGGCCGCGGGACCAGATGGCCAGGACTGGAACAGCGGCGGTTTTCCCGGGACAGGGTTCGCAGTTTGTCGGCATGGGCCGGGACCTCTACGAGAGTTCCGGCCGGGTACGCGAGCTTTATGCGCAGGCCGGCGAGGCGCTGGGAGTCGACCTGGCCCGGCTGTCGTTCGAGGGACCCGAGGAGAAGCTGAACCAGACTGTCAACACGCAGCCGGCCATTTTCGTCCACAGCCTGGCCGCCTGGTATCTGCTGGAAGAAAAAGGTTTCGAGCCTTCAATGGTCGCCGGCCACAGCCTGGGTGAATACAGCGCACTGGCGGCCGCCG
>JAZDIG010000152.1:0-2032 GCA_043805105.1 Candidatus Glassiibacteriota bacterium
CTCGATCGCGTACAGCCAGCGGTCGGTGGTGATTTCAACGTCCTCGACCAGGTCGCCCCGGTTGTCCAGCACCAGTATATGGCCCGTGCCGCCCTCGATCCCGCTACAGAACCACGGCATCGCCACCTCGATCCGCCCACGTGTGCCGAATATCAGCACCTGGTTGTCCATCTGCAGTTGCACGCCGCAGGCGCACTGGGCGATGATCCCGCCGGGGAAGGTGAGGGTGGCGGCGGCGTATTCGTCCACGCCGCTTTCCCGGCCGATGAAGGCCACGCCCTGTACGTTTTCCGGTTCGGCGAAAGCCTTTCCCTGGGCCACGCCCGCCACCAGCCGGCACAGGCTCACCGGGTAGCAGCCCACGTCGAGGATGCCGCCGCCGCCGAGCTTTTTGTCGAGCTTGAGGCTGGCCAGGTCGTAAGTGCCCAGGTAGCTGAACGTGGCCCGGATCGCCCGGACTTCCCCGATCCTTCCCGAGGCCACCAGCTCCACCAACCGGGCCGTCTGCGGGTGGCAGCGGTACATGAAGGCTTCCATCAGGAACACGTCGTTCTCCCGGGCGGCGGCCACTACCCTCTCCGCCTGGGCGCGGTTCATGGCGAGCGGCTTTTCGCAGAGCACGTGCTTGCCGGCCCGAGCCGCCGCGATCGCCCACTCGGCGTGCAGCGGATGGGGCGTGGCCACGTAAACCGCCTCCACCGCCGGGTCCTCGATCAGCTCCTGGTAGCTGCCGTAAGCCGCCGGGATATCGAATTCGCGGGCGAAACCGTGGGCGCGCTCCAGGTCGCGGGCGGCCACCGCGGCCAGCCTGCCGGTAAGCGAATGCTGCACTCCGCGCGAGAATTTGCGAGCAATCTTACCGGCGGCGATTATGCCCCAGGCAAGCTTAGTTGAGGAGGCGGGCATGGGGACTCCTTGGGTGAGATTATATAATGAGTTGTCCCATAGATAGGTAGAGACTTTCAAATGTAGAGAGAAACGATTAATAATAACAGCAGGTGGGGCTGCAGGCCAGGAGGTTGGCGCGGTCATGCTGATTGACGCTGACAACCGGATCAGGCGTTAAAGCTTTGTTATTCCAGTATATTATTAGTGAGTGGAAGCGATGGAATCGCCACTGACTACAGTTACTACTCTGCCATCGACTACAGTTCCTTCTCTATTTGAAGGGCCATTGTTATTATTCTGGTTGGTGGTTGAATTTTCCCCGCTGTAACCTGAAGAGGAAGAGTTTGGAGCCCAGACGTCTCTGTCTTCGCTGCAGGCAATACTTGCCATGGCGGTAATAATCACGGCAACTAACAGAAATTTACTCATGGGGCCCTCCTAATAGTTCTCCTTAATTAACATATAGCTTTTAATTCATGTGTGTCAAGATATTAACTAAAAAATACGTATAGAAGCTGGGGAATTCAAAGCCTTTTCAGGCTCCGCTCAGGACTGGCGCACCCAGCGCAGGATTTCAGCCGGGGAGGGCGGCTTGCCGTACATCAGGATGCCGGTGCGGAAGATGCGGGCGCAGACCCAGACCACGGCCGGAACACTCACCGCCAGAAGAACCAGCGTGAGCGCCACCTGCAGCCAGGGCACCTGGGGCAGCGTCGCAATCCGCAGCACCATGACAAAGGGGGTTATCGGCGGGACGAAAGAGAGGGCCACGGCCAGTGTCCCGTTGGGGTCCTGTGAGATGAGGGTCCAGGAAAAGATCGGGATCATCATCGTGATCATGATCGGAGAGTTATAGTTCTGGGCCTCGCGGATGTTGTTGCACATCGAACCGACAGCGGTGAAAACCGCAGACAGGAGGACAAAGCCGAATATGAAATAAACGATGAAAAGGGCAGTGATTTCCCCGTTTATAAGCCCGCTGACGCCGAATTTATTCGCCGCCACCAGTCCGCCGCTGCCATAAACCGCCACCACAATCAACCCCGCCAGCGAAAGGCCGGCGATCTTGCCCGCCATCAGCTCGAAGGGGCTTACCGCCGAAAGGAGCACCTCGATGATCCGGCTGGTCTTCTCCTCGATTATG
>JAZDIG010000153.1:0-18829 GCA_043805105.1 Candidatus Glassiibacteriota bacterium
GTCGAGGAGCCGTTCCAGCGGGAGCGGCCGGGGGCTGGCGTAAACTGCGGCGATCAGTATATGCTCCCGGCCGGGTTCGAGATTCACGGAAACCGAGGCCTGCACGGCCCGCGCGTGGAAGACGTTCAGGTCCTCCCGGCCCTGGAACCCGCCAGCCCCCTCGGCGGTGTTGAAGCCCAGCACCGCCCGGATGAATACCGCATGGCCGCTGGCAGGGTTGGCCGCCCGGACCCAGACCCCGCCGCTGGTGACTTCCGGCTGGTCCTCGGGACCCAGGCCCAGGGCGTAGGTCGATTCGGCCGCGACTATCGGCTGGGGTCCCTCGAACCGCAGCCGGTGCACCCGCCACTGCATTTCTCCCTCGATCAGCGCCAGGCTCTCCACGCTCACCTCGGTTTTCCCCACCAGAGTCTTCCAGCTCCAGCGCATCCGGTCGGTGCCCATTACCTGGCCGGTGAACGGAGTGTCGCGGCGGGCGTAGTTGCCCTGGCTGTCGCGGAAACTCAGCGTGCAGTCCGGGGGCACCCGGTCGTCCACGGTTTCCACGTTGAAGGGAAAGTGGGTAGAGTAGCTGAAATTGTAATACTTGCTGCGGTAGTCGGCGCTTTTGTCGCAGGCAGTCTGCCAGGCCTGGACCTGGCCCGATTCACGGTGGCCCGCCACCAGGATCCCCGGCCCGGCGATCAGCTCGCTGAAATCACCCTTTTCCACCGGCAGCGGCTCTTCCGGCGCGCTCCAGAACGGATCGGTCTGCGGCAGGGCCAGGGCGGCGAAAGCCTGCATCCCCCAGTAGGGATGGCCATTGTTGATGTAGCTTTCGCGCACCGACCGGCTCGAATGCGGGGTCAGTGTCTCGAGCAGCCTGTCGTTTTCGCTGTCCCAGGCGCCGGCTTCCCAGAGAAAGGCCAGGTTGGCGTTGCAGATCCGGCGCAAGAGGCCCGCCGAATGCGGCCAGAGTCCGGCGCGCCAGGAAAGCACCAGGGGGGTAAGAACGGCCCAGCGGTAGATCAGCGAGCGGCCCCACAGCACGTGGCTGCCGTTGGCGCCGAACAGCAGGGGCGCACCGGCGAGGAACTTCGCGAGCCGTTCGCGGAACCTGTCCCGCAGTGCCGGGAACCGGTCTCCGGCCGCAATGTCCCAGTAGAGGTTGTGCGAGGCGAAGACCCAGAAGTTGTAGTAGTCGTACTGGCTGCCCTGGGTGGTGTCGCTGTACCAGCCGTCGCCGGCGTACATGCCGTCGATTGCCGCCAGGTCGGCCCGGAAAAAGTCTTCATCTCCCGAGAATTCCGGCCATTTATCACTCAGGGCCAGCCGCACCGCGTGGTTCACCGCCGTGAACAGGGCCCAGTTGTTGCGCCGCACCTCGACCAAGGTGCAGCTTGCCAGCCACTTCTGGACGTTTTGCCGTTCGGCCTGGCTCAGCCGCTCCAGGACCACATCGCGGGCCAGCCAGAGGCTCCAGGCGATGATCGAGCTTTCCACCTGGCGCTGGTCCCAGTCGGTGGGGCTGGCGTACTGCCAGAAGTCCTTGACCTGGGGGTCTGTGCCGTGGCGCAGGGCGGAAGTGAACACCTCGGCCAGGTCGTAAGTCTTACCGTCCACTTCGAGGGTTTTAGCGCCGTCCGGCGAGGCGATCCGGGCGGCCAGGGCCGGCATGATCCGGCTCACCGAATCGCAGGTCCGGCCGCGCGCGCTGATGAAATTTTTCAGGATGGTGCCGCCCCGGTAGTCGCAGACCGCGAAGGTGTCTGAAGTGCGCAGGGCGTTGCGCACGAAGCCGCGCGCGATGGTTTCGAAGATTTCGTTCCAGCGCCCCCAGCCGTAACCGGAAGGATTTATCAATGGAGAATTCTCCGGTTCCGCGGTGGTTTCTTCCTTTTTACCGCAGCCGGGCTGGCCCACAAGGCCCAGGCCGGCGGCTGCCGATACCGTGCCGGCGATGAAATTCCGGCGGCTGATCGATACTTTAGAGCTGACTTTTCCCGTTGCACCCATTTCTCTCTCCCGCTTAGTAGTTCCTCGAGGACAAATCAAATTTACCCGGGACTTACCTGTCATTCAAGACTATAAAAAGTCAGCGCGTATCCGCAAAACGCTTTCTGCCTTCACTCACCGAATATAAAAAAGTAACCAATTCCGGTGGCTGGGTGTATATAAACAGGATTCCTGCCTCAAATGGAAAATCCTTGACAGGCCGGATTGCCGGTATTTTGTTATTCCCTTTGCAGAATTGTTCTTATAACAGCCGACTCCGGCTCCCGCGGTCGATTTCATGAAAATAGTCGAGACCTCCATTCGCCGTCCCGTTACGGTCACCATGCTGATGGTGACTCTCGTCCTGTTCGGCGGAGTGGCCTACCAGCGCCTGCCGATCAACCTGTTGCCGGATATATCCTATCCCACACTATCGGTCCGCACCGAATTCGTGGGAGCGGCGCCCGAGGAAGTGGAGAACCTGGTCACGCGCCGGATCGAGGAGGCGGTGAGCGTGGTGAACAACGTCATCCGCGTCTCCAGCCGCTCCCGGCCGGGGATCAGCGACGTCACCGTGGAGTTCGAGTGGGGCACACAGATGGATTTCGCCTCCTTGGAGGTGCGTGAAAAGCTGGACCGGGTGACTCTGCCGCAGGAGGTTGGCAAGCCGGTGATCCTGCGCTACGATCCGAGCCTCGAGCCGATCATGCGCGTGGGTGTGACCAGCGACCAGATCGACCTGATTGCGCTGCGCACGCTGAGTGAGGAGCGGCTGAAAAACAAGCTCGAAACGATCGACGGAGTGGCGGCGATCGAGGTTTCGGGCGGACTGGAAGAAGAGATCCACGTGCTGCTGGACGAACGCAAGATCGCCGGACTCGGCCTCACCATCCAGACCGTGGCCAACCGCGTGGCCGCCGAAAACATCAACCTCACCGGCGGTACTCTCACCGAGGGCGAAGCCGACTACCTGGTGCGCACGATCAACCAGTACAGGACCCCCGAGGATATCTCCGACATCATCATCGAGCGCCGCGACCAGGCGCTGATCCGGCTGAGAGACGTGGGCGAGGTGACCCGCGGCTGGAAGGACCGCACGGTCATCACCGAGGTGGGCGGCCAGGAAAACGTCGAGCTGGAGGTGTACAAGGAGGCGGACGCCAACACCATTCTGGTCGCCAGGCGGGTCAAGGAGCGGCTGGAGGAAATCCGGAATGAGTACGCCAATTCGAGCGGGATCGAGTTGACCGTGATCACCGACCAGTCGCGTTTTATCGAACAGTCGATCGGCGAAGTGCTCAAGACCGCGGTAATCGGCGGCATCCTGGCGGTGCTCGTCCTTTTCGTTTTCCTGCAGCGGTTCGGGGCCACGATCATCATCGGCCTGGCGATCCCGATCTGCGTGGTGTCCACCTTTTTCTTCATGTATGTTTCCAACGTCTCGCTCAACATCATGTCCCTCGGCGGCCTCGCCCTGGGCGTGGGCATGCTGGTCGACAACTCGATCGTGGTGCTGGAGTCGATCGACCGTTACCTCAAGGAGGGGTACGACCGGATCGAGGCCTCCAGCAAGGGCGCCTCGCTGGTGGGTAAGGCGGTGACCGCTTCCACCCTGACCACGATCTGTGTTTTTCTGCCGATCATTTTCGTCACCGGCGTGGCCGGCCAGCTTTTCACCGACCAGAGCCTGACCGTAACTTACAGCCTGATGGCGAGCCTGCTGGTAGCACTCACCCTGATCCCGACGATGAGCTCGGGATTTTCGGGCGGCCGGTCATTCGGGCCGGTCCGGCACCCGGAGCAGAGCCGGGACAGCCAGCCCGCCGCCGGTCCGCCTGCCGCCGCGCGCCCTGTGCCGGCCTGGGCCGTGAGGCCCCTGGCTGCAGGCAAGTCCACTCTGCGGGGCCTTTTCTACTGGCTGCCCTTCGGCCTGCTCACCGTTTTCAAGTACATCGGCCTGGCCGTGGGGCTGGTCGTGAAAGGCATCCTCTATCCCTTTACCCTGGCTTATCGCCTGACTTACTCACGGATCGAGTCGGGTTACGGCAAGGCTCTCCCCTGGGTCCTGGATCACCCCTTCCTTACCCTGGGACTGGCGCTGACCATGTTCAGTTCCGGCGTGCTGATCTACCCCAGGCTCGGCATGGAGCTGATCCCGGAAATGAGCCAGAGCGAGATTCAGGTGGCGCTTAAAATGCCGGTGGGCACGCCGGTCGAAACGACGGAGAAAACGCTTTCCCGCATGCAGAAAATCGCCTCGGCCGACCCGGAAATCCGGCTGGTTTACGTTTCGGCCGGGCTTTCCAGTATCGGCGGCGGAGGTTTGAAGGAGGAGCGCGAGGATATCGGCCAGATGAACATCATGCTGGGCGGCGGCCTGAACCGTGCGGCGGAGGATGCGCTGATCGACAGGCTCCGCTCGGAATACGACCTGATTCCGGGAACCAGCGTCAAGTTCTCCCGGCCGGTGCTGTACAGCTACAAGACCCCGATCGAGATCGAGATCAAGGGCTACAACCTGACCGCCCTCAAACAGGTGGCGGACGATGTCACCGGCCGCTTGCGCCGGATCGAGGGGCTCACAGACGTGAAGAGTTCCACCGAGGGGGGCAATCCGGAAATCCAGATCCTCTTCGATCGCGACCGCCTGGCCGCCCTGGGCCTTACCCTTAGCGAGCTGGCCAATGCCGTGCGGGGCAAGGTGCTGGGAGACGTCCCCACCGAGCTGCACAAGCTGGGCCGCAAGATCGATATCCGCGTGCGAGTCGATGAAGAGGCCCGTAACCGGATCGACGACATCCGCAAGCTCACCGTGGCCCGGATCGACAACCGCCCGATACCCCTCGAAGCGGTGGCCGACCTGATTATTGAGGAGGGGCCGAGCGAGATACGCCGGATCGACCAGGAGCGGGTGGCGGTGGTTTCGGCCGGCCTCTCCGGCATCGACCTCGGCACCGCCATCCAGCGGATCAAGGCCGAAATCGACTACCTGCCGCAGCCGCCCGGAATTTCAATCGACTTCGGTGGCCAGGGTCTGGAAATGCAGCGCTCGGTCGACAGCATGGTTTTCGCCCTCTGCCTGGCCGTGTTCCTGGTCTACCTGGTGATGGCGAGCCAGTTCGAAAGCCTGCTGCACCCGTTCGTCATCATGTTCACTATCCCGTTCGGGCTGGTGGGCGTGGTCTGGTCGCTGTTCGTGACCAGCGGCATTATCAGCGTGGTGGCGCTAATCGGCGTGGTGATGCTTTCGGGGATCGTGGTCAACAACGCAATCGTGCTGCTGGACTACGTCAACGTGCTCAGGCGCGAGGGCATGAGCAAGCGCCAGGCGCTGGTGGCCGCCGGCCAGGCGCGTATGCGGCCGATCCTGATGACCTCCCTGACTACCATCCTGGGCCTGTTGCCGATGGCGATCGGACTGGGGGAGGGCAGCGAGGTGCGGGCGCCCATGGCGATCGTGGTGATCGGCGGCCTGGCCGTGGGCACTTTCCTCACCCTGCTCCTCTTGCCCACCATCTACAGCCTGCTCGACTGGCGGGAATAGTCGGCAAGCCTGTCTTCCATCTCGTCTTTCAAAAACTTTGCCACTCACACGGCTTGTCCTTAAATTGCGTTCGATACGGCTAATCCAGATCTCACCGGTAAACGACACTGCGGAGGCGCGATGGAGCCCGGCGGCGAAATCATGGCGAGTTTGACTAAAGCGGTAGAAACCTTGAGCGCCATAGTCTGGGGCCCGCCCATGCTGATCCTCCTGGTGGGCACCGGGATTTTTCTCACCGTTCGCCTCAAAGGCCTGCAGTTTACCACCCTGCTGCCCAGCCTGCACCTGGCCTTGATTAAGCGCCGGGACCGGGACAGCGAGGGGGACATCAGCCATTTCCAGGCGCTGATGACTGCTCTGGCCGCCACGGTGGGCACGGGCAATATCGCCGGGGTGGCCACCGCGATCGCCGCCGGGGGCCCGGGCGCGATGTTCTGGATGTGGGTCACCGGCTTGTTCGGCATGGCGACCAAGTACGCGGAGGCGCTGCTGGCGGTGAAATACCGGACTACCGACAAGCGGGGGATGATGTGCGGCGGGCCGATGTACTACCTCAGCGTGGGTCTCGGCTGGAAATGGCTCGGGGTTCTCTTCGCCATCTTCGCCACGGTGGCCAGTTTCGGGATCGGCAACATGGTGCAGTCCAACAGTGTCTGCGATGCGGTGCACGGCACGTTCGGCGTTCCCCACTCGGTGACGGGAGCGCTCTTGACCGTGGCCACCGGCCTGGTGCTGATCGGCGGGATCAAGTCGATCGGCCGGGTGACCAGCCTGCTGGTGCCGGTGATGATCGTCTTCTACTTCTGCGCCGCCATGTACATAATCCTGCTGGACATTGGCGCGGTAGGGGAAACCTTCCGGCTGATCTTCCGCGAGGCCTTCACCCCCACCGCGGCCAGCGGCGGGTTCGCCGGCGCCACGGTGATGCTGACAATCCGCATGGGCGTGGCCCGCGGGGTCTTTTCCAACGAATCCGGCCTGGGCAGTTCGGCGATCGCCGCGGCTGCGGCTCAGACCCGCCACCCGGTGCGCCAGGCGATGGTTTCGATGACTCAGACCTTTATCGACACGATCGTGGTCTGTTCCCTCACCGGCCTGGTGATCCTGATGACCGGAGTCTGGGACAACGGCGCGACCGGGGCCAAGCTGACCCAGGACGCCTTCAACCTGCATCTGCCCGGCCAGTTGGGCGGCGTGATCGTTTCGATAGGCATGATTCTCTTCGCCTACTCGACCATCCTCGGCTGGTCCTACTACGGCGAGAAAGCGCTCGGATACCTGCTGGGGGAGCGGGCGATTATCCCCTACCGGCTGATATTCACGCTGATGGTGTTCGTGGGTGCGGTGTCCCGGCTCGATTTCGTCTGGCTGGTGTCGGACGTGATGAACGGGCTGATGGCGGTGCCGAACCTGATCGGCCTGCTGCTCTTGAGCGGGGTGGTGGTCAAGGTGACCGGCTCGTATTTCAAAGCCAAGGCCGCAGGTGAACTTTTCTAAGCGCCTTGAGCAGTATCCTGCCTCGCCGCAGCCGTTTTTCGCTGATTAACAGACCGCAGGTGTTTTCCACCAGACCGATGATTTCCTGCCGGCTGAAACGCGAGAGCTCGAGATCTGCTTCCGGGCTCTCCTGGATTTTCCCCCGGTCGAACAGCCGGCGGTACCAGGCCCGCTCTTCCGGCAGTTCGATAATGAACTTGCGGCGGCAGAAACCGGTCAGGCTCTGGATCAGAAGCAGCGCTGTCTTCCTGGGATAGAAGGCGATTATCCCGGTGCCGATTATCAGGTCGAACTCCTCGGTGGTGGGATAAGGATTGAAGGCGCGGTAGATGATGTTGGGGTAGGGGTTGAGCCGGCCGGCGAGCTTGGCCAGGCCGGGGGTGGGCGCCGCCGAAACTACGTCCACGTCGCCGTCGGCCAGCCGGCGCGCCAGATAACCCGTACCGTTGTCCAGGACCAGCACCCGGTTGTCGGTCAGGTCGCGCGGCAATTCCAATAACTCCCACACTCTGTCCGCCAGCGACAGGCAGCTCTGCCTGAACTGCTCGGCCCGCTCCAGCTCCCTCTTATCCGCCGCTTCGGGTTCCACCAGCGGCCGGATCAGTTTCTCCAGGCGCTCGCCGAGCCGTTCGGAAAATTGCACCAGTTCCTTTTCCATCCCTCAGCCCTTTCCGCAGTCTGCTTCCGGTAGGCCGTATAGCTTGAGCTTAACCGACAAAGCCGGGCTTCGCCGGCAGGATATTATCCCGCAGCGAAGCCCGGCTCGTGACGGTACTGGCCGGACCTGCCGGCCCGCTCTCTGCGGACTGGCGGTCGCTCTGGCTGCTCGACTTCAGACCGGACGTGGCGCACCGGGGACCGGTACCGGAGTTTCCGGCGCCGGGCCGAATCCAAGGCTTGCCGGAACGAGGTTGAGCTCGCTCTTGGAAATCTGGTCCCAGGTAATCACCTTCCCGGTATAGGCCGACTCGCGCCCCATGATCGCGGTCAGGGTACTGTCAATGGCGAAATCGAGCAGGTCGTTGCGGGCGGCTTTCTTGCGGATACTGTCGATCAGCTTCATGTGCTCGTACACGCTCGAATTGTGAAGCTTGTCGCGCTCGCCGCGGTAGCGCCAGCGGTTCTGGCCCAAGATGGTGTCGCGGCTGTCGCTTTCACCCAGCGTGCCGATCACCCGGTTTTCGTTCTTGCTGTCGCAATTGTCCCACTGGCGGCACATCAGGTTGACGTGGAGGCCGTTGGGGTATTCGTAATCGATTGTCATATTGTCCCAGATGTTGCCGTACTTGGGATCGGTGCGCTGCTGGCGGCCGCCCTGGCCGAGCGCGCTGACCGGAGTGGCGCCCAGCGTCCAGTTCATCAGGTCGATCTGGTGCACCACCATTTCGACGATCTGGTCGCCGGAGAGCCAGCAGAAATAGTACCAGTTGCGGCACTGATACTCCATCGGCGTCCAGCGGGGATTGGAGCCGCGGTGCCAGAGGCCTCCGCCCAGGCGGTGGAGCGTGCCGTGCTTTAATTCGCCGATTGCGCCGTCGTGGATGCGCTTGACCGTCTCCATCGCGCTCAGGTCGTGGCGGGCGTTGAGACCCACTACCACCGACAGCCCCTTCTGCTTGGCTTTTTCCGCGCTGACCCTGATCTTGCGGCAGCCGACCGGGTCGGTGGCCACTGGTTTTTCGGCGAAGCAATTCAGGCCGCGATTGACCACTTCCTCGTAGTGCACCGGCCTGAAGCCCGGGGGAGTGGCGAGGATCACGTAGTCGAGGTCGAGGGCCATGAGCTGCTTGTAGCCGTCTGGACCGGTAAAGATCTTGTCCTTGGTGACCTTTACCCGGTTCTGCGCCTCGCCCTGCAGGTCGCGGTCCTCTTTGAGCGCCTTCAGGCTCTTGTCGATCTGGTCACTGGCGATGTCCGCCATCGCCACCAGCTCGACCGCCGGGTCGGCGACCAGCGCATTGGAGCAGGCGCCGGTGCCGCGGCCGCCCGTGCCCACCACGCCTACCTTGATCGCCGGCCCCTGGGCGTGGGCCGTGCGCACGAATGGAAAGCCGGAAATGGCCGTGGCCGCTGCGGCGGCCGCGCCGGCGGAAAGAAAGTCACGGCGCGTGAGAACCTTGCTGGTGATTTTTTCCATCGATCCTCCTGGTGGACTGGAAATAAGGCTGCGGCTGTTCCAAAGATATCTGCGGGGATGTGCGCCTCAGGCCGGTCGGCCCGTCCTGAGTAACCGGCAAGCAACGTCTATTCCGGCCGATTAACTAAATTACCAAATTCGAAACTGCGGTGCAAGGATAAGCTTACCGGGCTGAAGATCAGCCACCTTTTTTCTTCCCGGGCGCGCTTTTCCGGCAGGCGGCAATGGCCCGCTCGATTTCCGAACCGAGCTTGCGGTTGCCGGTGGGCTGGGCGATCTTGAGCGCCCGGCGGCAGTGTTCGAGCGCCCTGGAGGCGTTCCCGCGGTGCAGTTGGGCCTGCCCGCGGAACAGCTCCGCCACCGCCCGGTGTTCCTCCAGCCCGTGCTCGACCGCCAGCGCCTCGCCCTGGGCAAAACAGCGCTCGGCTTCCTCGGGCCGGCCACTGAAACTCAGGATCGAGCCGTGGTAGAGCACGTTCTGCACCGTGATCGGGTGGTTGTCGGAGCTGAGTGCCAGGGCCAGGCTCTCCTCGAAATAGCGCAGGGCGGAATCGTACTGCTTGAGGTTGTAGTAGTAGACGCCGATGGTGGAAAGGATGGTGGAAACGTATGAATAATCCTGGTCCTCGCGGGCGTATTCGAGCGCTTCGAGGTAGTGATCGAGGGCCCTGACGATTTCCTTGATTTCGTAATAGGCGTTTCCCAGGTTGGCCAGCCAGATTCCCTGGTTGCGGAAGCTTCCGGCCCGCCGCGCCAGACTCAGCGCCTGGCGGTAGTAGTCGATGGCGGTTTCGTACTCTTCCAGGGAGAAATAGATCGAGCCGATATAGCCCAGCCAGTTGCCGGTCTGCTGCAGGTCGCCCCAGTTGCGCAGCAGGTCCAGCGCCTGGTGGAACAGGTCCAGCGCCTCTTCGAGTTTCGCCTGTTCGTAGCGGAGGCGGCCGAGGTTGCTGAGGGCGGTGACTGCGGCGGTTTCGTCCCGCCGCTCCCGGGCCAGCTCGAGCGCTTTTTCGTAGGTTTGTTCCGCCTGCTGGTAGCTGGCGTTCTGCTGCTGGATGTATCCCAGGCCGAGCAGCACTTCAAGCCGCAGATCGGCGTAGCGCTCGGCTCCGGCCAGCTCCAGCGCCCCTTCCAGCTCCTGCTGGGCCCGGCCGTAATCTTCGCGCCGGATACCGAGGCTGCCGGAGGAAATAAGGCTGCGGATCACCAGTCCATCGTCTCCGGCGGCGCGGGCCGTTTTCAGGCTTTCAGCGAAGAACCGGCCGGCGCCGCTCCAGTCGCCCCTCGACTGCATCATCTCTCCCAGCTCGAGACCCGCTTCGGCCAGGGGTACCGGCAGGTCGGCCAGGCGGGCCAGCTCGAAGGCCGCGCTGAGTGTGCCGAACGCCTCGCGGGTCTCACCTTTGCCGACCCTGGCTTTGCCCGCCTTCACCAGCAGCTTCACCAGCATTTCGTCGTGCCCGGACCGGGCCTCGTCTCCCCCTTCGGCCCGCTCCAGGCCGGCCCGCGCCAATGCCTCGTCGTAAGCCTTGCCGGCACTTTCGTAATCCTCCAGCAGGCAAAGCCGGTCGCCGGCGGAAACCAGTACCTCACCGGCCCAGTCGGTGCGCAGGAAATAGGAGCCGGCCAACAGGCCGGCGACGGCGAATTCCACGTCGCGGCCGTCCTCGGCGGCCTGGCTCTGGAGCAGTTCCGCGCACTGCTGTCTGAGCGTGGTGAGCCGGTCGGCGGGCATGGACTCCAGGAGGATGTCGCCGGCCAGCGGGCAGACCAGCCGCAGGGTGGCGGCCGAGCCATGTTCAGCCGGGGACTGGAGCCAGCCCCCCGTGCTCAGCCGCTCGACCAGCTCGTCCAGTCCCCGGGAGCGGTAGCCACTGCGCGAAAGAAGCGCGGCCGCGTTTTCAGCCGAGCTGTAAGGCCCCAGCACCGCCACCACCTGCAGCAGAACCCGGCTGTCGGGGTCGAGCGGCTTGAGCCGGTCGCGGATTACCGTGGGCAGGCTGATCACCTCCAGCGCCCTCGAGCGCGATTCGAGAGCCTCCACCAGGCGTTTCTTCACCGACCGGGCGGTTTCCCCCTGGCTCCGGTCGCTCAGCAGGCGGTAACATTCGATCAGAAGCTGGGGATTTCCCGGCGCCCCCTCCACCAGGGCCCGCTGCAGCCTGGCCGGCAGCGGGCCGCCGCCGGCGGTTTCTTCCAGCCCGGAGAGAATCCGCCGGCGGGAAAGCTTCGAGACGCGGCCCAGGGAAAACTCGTCGAATTCATCGAGGTAATCGAGCTTGCCGCTGAACGAGCTGCAGCTCGAAGACAAAATGACCAGCGGCCAGAGGGTTTCCTTTTTCTGCACCAGGTGCACCAGCAGCTCCAGTGAAAGCCGGTCCACCCGCTCCAGGTCGTCGAACCAGAGCACCAGCACTTCGTTCGGCTTTTCCTGGCTCGAGCCGGCCCGCAGCGCCTGCAGGTAGCGTCTGATCGCGTTCAGCACCTTGAGCCGGCCCTTACCCAATCTCCGCACTCCGGTCTGGAATTCGACGGGATAGGTGATGCCCAGGAGCTGGCAGAAAACCGGCAGGATCGTTTCCGGGTCGTAGACCGTGCGGGGGAGCCTGAGGGCGGAAAGGGCGGCCAGCCGCGATTCGAGCTTTTCCTTCTTGGCGTACTCGCTTTCCCAGAAAGAAACTCCTAGTTCCGCGGCCAGAGCGGTCGCGAACGCACCGTAGGGCAGCAGGCGAACACGGTGGTCACGGGAAGCGAAGAGGTGGATGCCTTTAACCGAGCGCAGCCAGGCGATTGCCTCCCCGAGCAGGCGGGTCCGGCCCGCACCTTCTTCCCCGACCATGTGAAGCCAGATGGCTTGGCGTTTTTCCGCCTTGTCGATAAATTCCCTCAGGCGGTCGGTCAGGGCCTTGAGTTCGGTTTCCCTGCCGATCAGATCGAGATCATGCATGGGACGGGCCGCAGATTGGTAGTAGCGCGATGGTAAATCTTTTTCTGCCTGTAAGAGAAAAAATACTGGCCTCTGTGTCAATCATCAAGCAAATTTGAAACCTTTCCGGTTCATGAAATCCGCTGAAACACCAGCCTAACCGGGAGGAACATCCCACTATTCCCTCTCCGGTTGTTCATTCGTGCGCTTGACAAGGCAATGGTATTCGGAGTATAGTAAATTGAGAGAATATAATCAGAGCACTTCAATTCAATAAAGGAGAAGCCATTATCTGATTCCGGTTGTATGAGCCACCCGACATCGACCGTATCGAGAGGTCGGAACGATCGACCATTATCGGGTTGGGAACTAAAGTCTGGTGCATGTATCACGACCATGGCGGGGTGAACATGGCTCAAAGAGACCTGAACAAAGTAATTCTAATCGGTAACATTGGCCGCGATCCTGATCTGAGACAGACAGACAATGGCAGTGCAATTTCTACATTTTCTCTGGCGACCAATACCACCTGGGTCAGTAAAGACGGAGTGCGAAACGAAAAAACCGAGTGGCACAACATAGTGGCCTGGAACAGACTGGCCGAAATCTGCCACCAGATTATCCGCAAGGGAGATCAGATTTACATCGAGGGCCGCCTGCGCACCCGGACCTGGACCGATGAAAGCTCCGAACGCCACCAGAAAACGGAGGTCATCGCCGAACAGATGATAAAGCTCAGCCGTAAATCCAGCGAAGGCAATGTACCGATCGAGGCCGGGACCGACAGCGGCGAAAACTGGAGCGGGTATTCGGGTGCCAATGACCAGACCGGCGAAAAATAGCGCAGAATTGCAGACCGGAAACAGGGAGTCGATTCGAGGATGAAAGGCAAGGGCAGCCAGTCCGGCCGTAAAGTGGCGGAGAAAAAGCTGGATGTGCTGAAAGACGTGCTGGAGGGCAAGGAAAAAGCCTCGGGCTCGATCATCCGGGCTTTCAAGAAGCTCATGCACCAGGAGCCGGACCAACCGCCGGGCAAGGGTCCCGGAGGGAAAAAATAAAAAAGCCCCGCTGATCAGGCGGGGCTTTCGTTTTCGGCCGAGTCGGCCGGCGGTCTATTCCTTGACCACCCAGACCTTGATTTCGCCGGTCACCTCGGGGTGGAGCTTCACCTTGACTGTGTAGACGCCGAGCTGCTTGATCGGCTCGTCGATTACGATCTTGCGCCGCTCAATCTGGAATCCCTGCTTGGCCGCCTCATCGGAGATGTCCGCGGCAGTCACCGAACCGTAGAGTCGGTCTTCCTCCCCCACCTTGACCTGGAAGGTCAGGGAGAGGTCCTTGATCTGCTCGGCAAATTTCCTGGCTTCCTCGGTTTCGCGTTCGGCCAGCTGGGCGGCGCGGCGCTTTTCAAACTCGATCCGCTTGAGGTTGCCTTTATTGGCCGGGTAGGCCAGGTCCTTGGGAATCAGATAGTTACGGGCATATCCCGGGGCGACGTTTACCACGGCGCCGATCCGGCCCAGGCTCTCCATGTCGGCTCGCAGAATTATTTTCATCGTTCCTCCCGCCTTTCCTCTGCGTTTATGTAAAGTCAGTTTTGTCGATTCAACCCGCCGCCGGCACGCTCTTGCGAAAGTCCATCCAGGTGTCGAGGATGCCGAAAACGAGATGTACTATCACCACGGGCGTCAGGCAGAGCACCACCAGCAGGACCCTGAGAATCACTCCGCCGCCGCGGCGCGCCACGAAGAAGAACATTATCGACAGCCCGCGGATCACGTAAAGGCTGCCCATCACGAACAGCAGGTTGAGCGCGATCCGCAGCAAAGTTTCGTTGTGGCCGAAAAGCAGCCAGAGTATCAGCCCGGCGATCACGATCCAGATCCAGTTATCCTCGAACCGGTACTGATTGAACTGCGTGCTGCCCAGCGATAGATGCAGCTTGGAATCGCCGAAGCGGCGGAAAAGGATTACCGACAGGAAAAAAGAGGCGATCATCATCAGGGCAAGCTGTCCCGGGATGATACGCACCACCAGGCGGGTCATCCGCTCCCAGGCGATCTCCTGTTCGATGTCCGCTTTATCCCGTCCGCCCGCCAGCTCCCGCCAATGCTGCTGAGTGACGGCCGTTTCCGTTTCGATCTGCCGCCAGCTTTCCGGGTTGGCCTGGACCACCACCGCGGCGGTGACTATCGCGCCCACCAGCGATCCGACGATTGCGCTGGAGGTGACGCTCGAAAAAAAGTTTTCCCGCAGGGTCCACACTGCGGTCAAGGCGGAGACCAGGGCAAAACAAGCGGTCAGCGGATCGGCCCAGAGGGCCGCAGCGGCCAGCACGAGCAGCGCGGGCGCGGAATACTTCCGCACCGCAGAGCGGCTGTCGCAGCAGAGGAAGATCAGGGACAGCGAACTGCCGACGGCAACCGCCAGGAACGGGTTACTCAGTGCAATCGCCGCTGCAACTGCGAGCAGAAGCCACTTATTGCGCGTCCGGTCTTTCTGCATGGAAATTTCCCTGATCGGTTATCTTCCAGCCAGCCGACGGATACGCCTGGCGCAGACGGCGTCCGGACTGGGTCAGTACTGGTGTTCGCCGATGTACGGGATCAGGGCCAGGTAACGCGCCCGCTTGATCGCCAGCGAAAGCTGCCGCTGA
Source organism: Candidatus Glassiibacteriota bacterium (assembly GCA_043805105.1). Taxonomy (GTDB): domain Bacteria; phylum Gemmatimonadota; class Glassbacteria; order GWA2-58-10; family GWA2-58-10; genus JAZDIG01. The sequence goes on from JAZDIG010000153.1 coordinate 14,735, forward strand.
TGCCTGGCGCACGTCCCGCTGGTGCGCCGGGGGACGATCTTGCCCCGTTCGGTCAGGAAGCGCAACAGTTGCCTGGAGTCCTTGTAGTCTATGCTCTTGATAATATTTTCACAAAAGTAGCAGGTTTTTCTGCGTCCGTTATGCATTTAGCAGCACCTCGAAGAAACAAGTATCCATCGCTCAGGGTAAGATATATCATAATAATCCGAAACGGCGGCCAGGGCGCTGCCTCTTTTACAGCCTGGCTTCGGCCGGCTTGATCGGCCGTTCCGTTTCCGGATCGTAGAGCACCAGGAGGCTGCGCAGCACTCGTTCGTCGATCCGCAGCCGGCGCTCGATTTCGGAAATCGTAGTCGGGCTGCAGTTGAAGCGATAGACCCGGTACCAGGCATTCTCTTTCTTGGCCACCGGGTAAGCGAGCTTCTTCTTTCCCCAGTTGATTGATTCTTCGGCGATTATTTCGGCGCCTTGGGCCTTGAGGATTTCCAGAACCGATTCGAAGCCGTTGTCGATTTCGGCTTCCTCGATAGTAGGGGCAAGCAGGAGTACGATTTCGTACTTCTTCATAGGCCTTCTCCCTTCGGACGTTAGACCCCCGCCTCCGGCGGGCGGGGATAGGGGGTTAGTACATATGTAAGTTACATGTGGTCAGGCAATTTACTATCGCCCGGCAAAAAAATCAAGTCTCCGGTCAGGTAATACGGCCCTGGACCAGCCCCCGGTCCTATCCGCGTTATACCGTGCGGCGGGGTCCCGTGCAGAATGCCCTCCGGGCCGCTGAAGTTGAATTGCCTCGGGCGATCATATATAAATAATGGAGCAGAATCCATTGTATCGGCTTTACCCTGCATAAACCACCACCCGGGCCGGTCGGCTGGATGCCAAGGTACGTAAACATATCGATTATATTTCCCCTGCTGCTGGTTGCCTGGTTGCCGGCAGAGGGCGGTGCCAAAGAACGGCCCACGGGCTTGGCTGCGGATTCGGTTTTCCGGCAGGCGCAGAGCGCCGGCGTACTGGGAGACACCACCGCCCAGCTCGAACTGCTCGGCCACACCCTCGAACTCTACCCGGACCACAGCGAGGCCCGGCTGGCGCGGGGGCGGCTGAGCCTGGCCGCCGGGGACCGCGAAGGGGCCCGAGTGGATTTTACCCTCGCCCTCAAGTCAAAGTCGGCCGCGCTCAGAAGCCGCGCTTTCGTGGGCCTGGGAGACATCCAGGCCAGCCTGCCGAACCGGAAATTGGATGCGATCGAACAGTACCGGATCGCGATCAAGACCGACCCCTCGAACCTGGAAGCCTACCACGTCGCCGCCCAGGCGGCCCTGGCGCTGAACTTCCCCAAGGGCTTCCGGGTGGCCAGCGAGTTTCTGCTGGACTTGATAGACCGCGATCCGCTCTACAAAGATGCCTACGAAACCTGGCGGGAACGAATCCTCGACAAGGAAAAGGACGAAATGCGCCGGGCGGGCCGCCGCCTGTCGGACTTCGTGACCGGCCATCCGGAAAAGTACCCCTGGCTGCTGGATGTGGCCGGATACTGGTACGAGGTGGACCAGATCGACTCCGCGCTGGCGACTCTCGACCGGCTGGCTGCAGCCGATTCGGCTTATAAGCCGGTCGAGCGCTACCTGCTGCGCTCCCGCTGCCTGGTGGAGCTGGACGATACGGTCGGTTTCGAAGCCGCTTACCACGATGCCTTGGCGGCCGCGGAAAAGATCGGCGATTTCAGCCGGATCGCCGTCCAGGCGGAGGCGATCTTCCGGCCCGAGGAACAGAAGAAGGCCGAAAAGCTGACCCGGCCCGAGGAATGGACGGAATTCTTCCGGATGTTCTGGAGCCGGCGTGACCCCGATCCTCTTACCCCGGTCAACGAGCGGCTGTTCGAACATTACAAGCGTCTGCGGGAGGCACAGAAGACCTACGGGCTTCACGACCTCTACTCCAGGACCAGGACTTCCAGGGACCTCAACCGAAAAGAATCCTTTCAAAACTGGGAGGAAATCGGCGCTGCGGGATTTTTATCCTTCGACTACGATCCCGACCTGTTTTTCAGCCGCTACCCGGAACTGGCATTGCAGCAGCGCGGTTTTCTCTACGTCCGCCACGGCCCGCCGGATATGATCTCCAAGCCTATTATGGAAAACCTGTCTGAGGCTCCGCCCAACGAGGAGGTCTGGTACTACGGCAAGGCGTTTTTCCCGTTCAGGGAGGGCAATTATCAGTCCTCGATCGGCGATTACCAATTCGTGCCGGTCGAGGTGAGGGGCATGGGTAACATCAAGAAAGCGATGGAAACCGAGTCGTTCAAGGACCCGCTGCCACGCATTACCCAGGATTGTTACGCGGTGGATTTCATGGCCGAGGATGGGGGCCAGGAGTTCGAGGCGTACCAGTCTGCGCCGGTTTCGACAGTCAAGTCCGCCGGGCCGCCCGGGGTTTCCCTGGCAATTTTCGATGAACAGTGGCAGGAGATGGTCCGCGACAGCAGTGTCGCTTTCAAGGCCTTCACCGGCGGTGACAGCCTCTGGATGGGAATCATCCGGTTGCGGGTGGCCGCTGGCCGGAGAATCTTCGCCGCGCGCATGGACATTCCGGGCCTTCGGGCGGTCCAGCGCCAGAGCGTGAACCTGTTTCCCTACCGCCGTAGGGGGCTGGAGCTGAGCGGCGTGATCCTGGGCAGCCCTCCGCAGCCGGGCCAGCCTGTGCACATACGCCGTGGGGTGGAGCTAATGCCCAGGCCGTCCCTCAAATTCAGCGAAGGTGAAATAATCACCGTGTACCTGGAAGTCTACGGCCTGAGCTCGAATGTCTCCGGCGAGAGGCATTGGGAAGAAAGAGTGACTATCACGCGGGCCGGCGATGAGGTGGATGAAAAAGCGGGCCTGGTCTCCTTTGTCGAAAGCCTGCTGACAAAAGAAGGGAAGAGCGGCAGCCTCACCCTGGCGTTCGAACGCCAGCCGGAACAGGCCGAGGGCCCGGTGGCCGAACACTTCACGGTCGACACTTCCCTCCTGTTGCCCGGCTCCTACCGGATGAAGATCGAGGTGATCGATTCTGCCGACCACCAGCGGCGCCAGGCGGGTTGCATGTTCGAGCTGAAGAAGGGGGAGTGAGGGGGAAAAGATAGTTACAAAGTGACAGAGTGACAGCCTGCTACGCTGAAACCGCTACGCAGGCGGAAGGTAGAGTGATAAAGAAAAAGAAGGGACTAAGGCACTGAGGGACTAAAGAAAGGGACAGAGCGTCAAAGCAGGAATGGGCGGTGGGGCGGTGTATTCTGAATACTGACTACCGACTACCAGGAGGCTGCGGCCGGGCGGTCTTCTGTATTCTAACTTCTGGCTTCTGACTTCTGGTGGAGCGCTGACCGGATTTTCTGACTACTGACTACTTAATACCGGCGGGGTGGCCGGGGGCCTTCTAACTTCTGGCTTCCGGCTTACTGAGTGTCTCCGTTGCCCTCAGGGGGGTATTTCGAGTTAAAGAGGCTCATCGCTTTCTCGAGGCCCTCGGTGAAAATCGACTTCACCGCGGCGGCGGCGTCCTCGAAGCGGTCGAGCACGGCATCTTCCTCCCTGGCCTCGAACGGGCTCAGGACGTAATCGGTAAGCTCTTCCGGCAGTTTGGCGCCGGCCACCCCGAAGCGCAGGCGGGCGCAATCCTCGGTTCCGAGCGCCTCGATTATCGAGTCCATGCCGTTGTGCCCGCCCGCTGAACCGCGCGCACGGATACGGAGCGTGCCCACCGGCAGGGCGACGTCATCATAACAAACCAGCAGGTTGTCGAGATTGAAGGGCTTTGCGCGCCAGAGCGCAGAAATAGCCTGGCCGCTTCGATTCATGTACAGGATGGGTTTGACGAGCAGGAAAGGCAGCCCCTCGGCCAGGCCCTCGGCCACCAGGCACGTGTTCACGCGCAAGAAGTCGTCGAACCCGTACCGGTGGGCAAGGTAGTCGATGAACCAGAATCCTACGTTATGCCGGGTGTTTTCGTATTCGAATCCCGGATTGCCCAGTCCGACCACAACCTTCAAGCTGGATTCTGTCCGGTCCTGGGTTATTCCTCTTTCTCCTTCTCTTCGCCGGCGGCCTC